>JANLFJ010000004.1 GCA_024655825.1 Peptococcaceae bacterium
ACATTCCGGACATCTAACAACATCAATTACAGGACATTATGAAGCGTCAGTAACAGTATATCGATGTTCCTTCCATATTTTATAAGAAGTCTTTTCTTTATCTCCTTTTATACTGGGGAATCCCTTTTATCGTTTCAGGAATTATAGGAATGCTTGCCGGGCTATATATGCGTTCAAAATTAATTTATCCTTTGTTGATATTAATCTGGTTGTTTATTGGTCCTCTTAACATAGCTGTTTTTAAACCTCTTATGGGAATACTGCGAATCGATTTAAACACCATTGCTAATTTTTTGAACCTTGGACAAACCGACCCCAATTCCCCATATGATCCTGTTTATGGTTTGCCCTTGGAAATCCATAGATGGTTACAGAAAGGATTATGGTTGATTAATGTTATAGTTTTATTTTTAATATCAGTTCTTAAAAAAAGTACCCTCAAGTCGCCGAAAGTAATCGTTATTGTTTCAACTATTTTATTAACATTGAATTTGCCCCTGCTTAACTCATTTATTAAAGAAGAACAAGTTATAACAACAAGATATGAAGAAAATGCGGTAAGAAATTATGATAAGAAATATTACGCTATTTCTACACATCCTGTATTCCAGGATGAGGGATCATTTATAATTGAATCATATGAGATTAATATAAACTCTTTCCGCAATCTTAAAGCTAAAGTGATTATGAAAATAAAAACTCTAAGGGAAACCGAAAAGATTGTGTTTACTCTATATCACGATTTGCGGGTAAAAAGCATTACTGACGAGTTCAAGACGGAATTATCATACAAGCAGAATGGGGATCAGGTTCTGGTTTCATTTCCAAAAGCTTTGGATAAAGATGTACAGCGAGAACTTGTTTTCATTTATGAAGGCACCAGCTCCCCATACTTTTATGCCAACGAACAAGCAGTCATGCTCCCCGCTTACTTCCCATGGATTCCGATTGCGGGTTCTTACCAAGCAATGAAAGCAGAAAATTCATATTTAATAAGAAACCCTTTAAATCCTCAAATCTCAACTAAATATACCCTTAGGTACTCCGGTCCTCAACCTTTGTTTACCAACCTGCCGAAAAAGGATGAAAATTTATGGAGTGGAGAGATGCCATGCGGGATAACCATTGCTGCAGGAATGCTCACAGAAACGATGATTAGATCAATGAAAGTATATTATCCTGTCTCCCTTAATAAAATGATTGGGACAGTTCCAACTTTTCTTGAAAACATTAAAGCAATTGCCGGAAACATTAAAGACGACTTGGAACTTCAAAAATCCTATGGTCCTTCAAAGGTATTCTTTCTTTCAATTCCTCCCGATTCAAGTTTGATACATTTGAATCTCTGGAATTTAGGAGATCATTTGATTGTAGGCATAGATCAAATGTATAACGAGGGGGATTTTCTAAATGATAAAACAGCTCTTGTTCCGGCGGTATTGTCTTCTTTAACTATGAGTAATAACATGGCTAAACAAAGCGAAAAAATAAAAGCCTTTTTTATGGCCAGTTATGCGTACTGGTATGAGATGAACCATGATTCAGCATACAACGAAAAATCCAAATCTATCTTGTTATTGATTATAGATATCTATAATAATTTGCATTATGAACTGGACAACTATGAGGAACTGGGGCTAAAAAATGAAGAAAACGTTATAAAACAAATTAAAGTGTTTATTGATGAAAACAAATCAAAGCAAAAGCTCCTGCAGTCGTTTTTCTGTGATTGGTTGAGTAATTTAAGCGCAAACAGACTTATGAATTTAGAGGATGTCACCAGAATAATTAAAATTAAGGAGATCAATAGGGATGCTTAAAATTGAAAATATATCCAAACATTATGGTAAATTCCCTGCGCTAACAAATGTCTCGCTTGAGATTAACGCTGGCATGTTTGGGTTGTTAGGTCCCAATGGGGCAGGAAAAACCACTCTTATGCGCATTTTGACAACGCTTATCAAGCCCACAACAGGGGAGATTAGTATGGGGGAAATTAACTGGAGGCAGCCCCATTTAGTAAGAAGAATGATTGGTTACCTCCCGCAAAAATTTTCCCTGTATAAAAATATAAAGGTACAAGAAGTCTTAAAACATATCGCTGTATTAAAAGGACTATATGCCAACCGGGAAAAAAAGGTTTATACTGTACTTGAAAAAGTGAATTTGCTGGAACACCGCAATAGGAAGATCGGCGAGCTGTCCGGGGGAATGATTCGCCGCGTAGGTATAGCACAGGCAATTTTAGGCGACCCTCAAATTATCATTGTGGATGAACCCACTGCCGGCTTAGACCCGGAAGAACGAATTAGGTTTAGACGATTGCTGCACTACTTAAGCAAAGAATCTATTGTGCTTATTTCAACCCATATTGTAGAGGATATTGAAGCAACTTGCGAACAGGCAGCCATTCTTCATAAAGGCAAGATTATTGCAAAGGGAAACTTAAAATCTTTATCTGCGATTGCCGGAGGTAAGGTCTGGAACATCTCCGTATCAACGGATGAATATTATAAGATATCAAATAATTTGAATATTATTTCCAGCCAACGCATTAACGACAAGTATCATCTCCGTATCATATCGGATACGCCGCCTAATGGGGCCTTGTCCACAGCACCCACTTTGGAAGACGGTTATCTTTATTTAATGGAGTGTGTCTCAAAATGAAAGGAAAACTAGATTTATTCTTTGATTTTAAGATTATGGGCGCTAATGCATATGTCCCTTTCATAATAACATTACTCCTGGTTTTGTATAGCAATCTTAGGAAAGATGCTTTGACTCATATCATTCCTGCACTAGAATTAACTTTCCCTGTTTTTGCTGCCTGGTGGAGTATCTTTATATTTCAAAATATATTAGAAGAACCAGGAAGCGAAACAATATTCAGTTATCCTCTAAGCCGATGGCAAGTGGGAATTCTAAGAGTTGCTTTTTTTTTCATTTTCTATGTTCTTTTAATGATTGTAATGTTGTTATTGATAGACCGGATATGCATTGCAAGTATTTTCTTCCCCCTGACCGTGCAACTCGGATCTGAAGCTTTCTTTTTTGCAGGCTTAGGCTTTTGGGCTATGACTATGACATCAAACGCCGGTTGGTCACTGGTTTTGATCATTATTTATTCAAGTATGCAAATACTTACCAGAGGAGCACTATTTCCAATGATCAATGTTTTTTTATTTAATGATAGGCTTCTTAAAATATCCGAATTATGGCCCTCGTCCGGATACAACTTATTACTTGGAGCAATGCTATGGATATGGGCTCAGATTGTTTTCAGCAAATTCCAAAGATACAATTAAATGAACATTCCAGGATGCTGCGCAATATACGGACATGCAAATAAATATAGCGCGTATAGCGCGGAAAACGAAAATATTATTTCAATCTTGAATAGAACTTTAATCAGGTATTATTTTTCCTACCGGATGACGAAATAGGTAATCACCCCTGCCAGAAGCATTACCGGAACAGTGATGACATACTCGCGGTACAGATCCCCCAGCGAAACGCCGAAATACTCGTTCGTCAACACCTGGCACAGGTGAAGGGGCGATATGTAGTAAAAAGCAAACCCGGTTACATATATGAGCATCGTCATGGCCAGGAGCTGGTCAGGGGGGACTAAGGGTAAAAGCAGGGGATAAAGCATAGCCGTGACAATGTTGGTGCTTCCGGAAATAAAGGCCAAAACAAGCGATGATATGACGGCAATTATCCACAAGGGAATTCCCAGGTTGGTTACCGATTGGAGAAGCGTTTCAATCTCCGGAATGTTTTCGATAAATCTTTTAAATACCATGATCCCGGCCACGGCATAAATAAGGTTATAGCTTTTTCCCTGTCCTTTTATCAGGATGTCGTAAAGCCTACGCTCATTCTCCCGTAACAGATAGGTTAAGACGCAGGCGGCCAAAAGCGCGACATAAAAAGGGATCCAGATAACCAGAACAACGGAAATAAGGAGAGGCGCCATATATTGGATTGTCTTCATTATTGTTTTTATACTCCGGTCCTTTTGGGCGTAATTGTGTTGTTCCCCCTTAATCGGCCTGAAATAAACCAGGTAGCCGGCAACCAGGCAGGCCAAGGCGGTTGGGACCTGCGCTTTAATCAATTCAACTAGGGGTACCCCGGATACATAAGCCGCATTTAACAGGCTCACCGAAATGGGAAGAACAAAATACCAGGCATGCCTGAGATAGAGATTTATGGCGGCTTTTCTGGCCTTGTCGAGTCCCACTTCGTCACCCAGCCTGTCAATAACGGGAGCAGCAATGATTGCGGCTCCAACAGCCGAAAACGCTGACAACAGGCACGGTATGACATAAAGAAGAGCCTTGGGACTGCCAAACAGCCGCTCCAGGCTTTCCACCATTTTGTCCAAGATGCCGTATTCCTGCATCAGTTTACTTAAAACAATAATCAGGAAAACATCGAGTGCCAGTTCCACCGTGTCTCTTTCCACCAGGGCCAACAAAAAAACCCTGACGGTATCAGGAATAGATAAACCTGTTAAAAGAGCCAACAACATCCCGCTGCCGGCGGTGGCAAAACCTAAATTGATTCCTTTTTTCGCTAGGTATAGTATTAAAAAGAACGAAAGTGCAAACGCTAGGATGAGCATGAAAAAGCCTTCTTTTTTGCATTAATTTTAACAACGATAAAAATATTTTACTACATCTTTGGTGTTTTACCAAGATAATTTCCTTCACGCATTTTTATGTCCATGCGTCAGCTCTGCCATAAAATAACGTGCGGCACAAATACCGCACGCCGGGTCTCCTGATAAAACCTACCTGACTATACTGGCCATATTGGCCACCGCATCCCTGGCTATCAAGAGGAGCCCGTATTCCTTGAGAAAGGCTTCATCATAGGGGACCCATTCACTGTATTCTCCCAAAATGGCCGTTACTGACGGCTGGGTTTTAGGAAGTATAGAGAGGGTCAAATAATACTGCCCTTCAAGCTTGTAAAGCGAGCTGGCTTCAATATAATCGGGCTCAATTCTTGAACAGGCCTGACTGCATGCTTCGAGGTCGGAAAAAACCCAGACCTGGCTCGTTCCCCTTTCGGGCGATTCTTCATCTTCTTCACAACCCTGCTGGTTCGGCAGGAAAAAGCTTATATGGTCGTTCCCGTAACTGGCCCTCACTTTTGTCATAACGACCACAAAACTGTCTATAGACAAGGGATAAGCCTCCACCATCAACTGGGAATCCTCCTCGATTTCGAAACCGCATTCCTCATAGGCCATATCAAGAATATCCTGGAAGAGTTCCTGGGCTTTGGGGCTTATAGGCATTAGCTCCCACTTCTTAAAATCTCTTTCCTCCAAATCCTGGTTGGTGATAATGATCTGGACCTTGTCATCGTTAATCTTTCTTATTTTCACCGGCCCACCCCCCCTTTGTTTCTTGAATTGGAGGTCTCAATGTAACATTATTATATTTTATCATTGGACTTTGTCAAGTGCGCTGAACCCAATTACACCGTATTCAATCATTTCCACGATAGATAAATAAAGGGTTTGCTCAAGCCTCATCCAGCAAATAATTCTTTTTTCGTAATTCTTCTTCAATCGTTAATAACCGCTGTTCGTTATCCGCTTCCACGGAATGAAGATGGACTCCCCCGGTCAGAGCGGAAAGGGGTTTAGCTTCATAAGAACGATATTTGGTCATAAATTCCTGCAGGTCGGCCAGCGAAGCAAGCATTAACATTCCCCTCAATTCACCGTAAAGCGGATGCTCCACTATCACATCCAGTACTTTCCCTCCGTAAATGATTATGGTTTTCAGCTCATCCTCGATCTCTTCGGGAGTATGCCGCACGGCAAAGACCTTGCAGGGTTTTCGCTTCATACCGGTAAAAAGCACATACCCTTGCGGAGTGGCCATAATATCTTCTCCCTTGGCTCTGAGTATTGCTATGTCGTGTACGACCACCTGCCGGCTCACACCTAAGAGTTCTGCCAAATTACCACCGGAGACCGGTTTTTCCCTTTCACGGAGAAGCCAAAGCAATCTTTCTCGTCTTTCCTCCGCGTCCACTGGCATCACCCGGCTTTTTATTTTGATTATACCCAATCATTTATTAAAATAGCAAGAATCAGTATTACAAAAGACCCTGCCTTAACAGCAGAGCCTTTATAACTCTTTATACTTCCTTAATCGCTTCCGTAGGGCAGCTTCCCAGGGCTTCGCTGGCTATGTTTTCCTGGTCCTCTGGAACTTCTTCCGCTATCGCCTTGGCCTTACCGTTTTCATCCCAGTCGTAAACTTCAGGAGCCAGGCTTATACAGGCCCCACACGCAATGCACGTCTCAGGGTCAACTCTTACTTTCATAATATATCCCCCCTTTACAATATTTACCTTTCTAAGATTTCCGATCATCAACGGTTTTATACCAGTCAATCTTCACCCTTAATCACTGCCAGGGGCTTTAACTGGGCCACTTTACGGCTAAGCCCCGCCGCCGCGAGGGTGTCGATTACCTCATGCACATTTTTGTAAGCGGCGGGCGCCTCGTCGATGATACGAGAAAGCTTATGAACGTTGACCAGGGTTTCTCCCAGGTCTTTTTTCAGTTCATCCGCAGAAATCTTTTTCCTGGCGGCCGTGCGGGAAAGGGTCCTTCCCGCCCCGTGATTGAGAGAATAGAAGGTTTCGCGGACGTTCTCTGTTCCCACCACCACGTAAGAGGGGTTTCCCATGCTTCCCGGTATAAGGACGGGATTGCCTGTGACGGCAAAACGGCCAAAAAGCCCCGGGTGCCCTGCCGGAAGGGAGCGCACAGCCCCTTTCCGGTGAACCAGTATTTTTCTGCCGTCCTGTTCCTCGAACTTGGCGATATTATGGCAGACATCGTAAACCAGCTCAAGCCCAAGTTCCTTCACCCTGCCTCCCAGCACACTGGCAAACGCTTCCCTTACATCGTAAGTGATAAGCTGCCGGTTGGCAAAGGCAAAATTGGTGGCGGAGGCCATCGCGGCATAGTAATCGCGCCCCTCCGGCGAATCGATGGGAACGGCGGCGAGGCCCTTGCCCGGCAGCCTAAGACCGTACTTCGGCGCCGCTTTGAACATAATCTCCGTATAATCGGTGCAAACCTGGTGTCCCAGCCCGCGGCTCCCCGTGTGGATAAGCACGGCAATCCTGTCTTCCATCAGGCCGAAAAAGCGGGCCGTATCCTGTTCATATATTTCCGCCACATAGACTATCTCTAAAAAATGATTGCCTCCTCCAAGGGTGGAAAGCTGCTCCGCCCTGTCCAGCGCCTTTTTGCCCACCTTTCCGTGGTCCGCTCCCGCCAGGCAGCCGCCTTCCTCGCAGCATTCGCAGTCTCCTGAGAATCCGTAGCCTTTCTTTATCAAAAAGGGAGCGCCCCCGGTAAGCACATCTTCCACTTTCAAGCCTGAATGCCTGCTTTTCTTACCCACCCCCGCCGGGATGCGGCGTTCTATTTCCTCTAGAAGCGCTCCCAGGTCGCGCCTGTTTACGGCTTGTCGTTCGATGTCGCTTCTTAAAAGCCTGACACCGCAGTTGATGTCCATTCCCACGGCCCCGGCCGAGATAACCCCGCCGTCTGCCCTCGTGGCCAGGATACCCCCGATGGGGAGCCCAAACCCCGTATGTATGTCGGGCATCCCAATGACCGCCCGGTAAACGCCGGGAAGAGAAGCCGCATCCTGGAGCTGCCTGACAGCCTCGTCTTCCAGGTAGGGAAGCAGTTCCTTGTTCAAATAAATACAGGCATCCACTTTCATATCCTGAAGCTTTGGCACCCTGTACAAGTTTTTACCCAGGTATTCCAACTGCATATCCTCACCTCCTGTCTGGTATTTATACTTTACATTTTACCTTAAATCCGACAATTAAAATACCGGGCTTTCCCTTCCTTTTCCTCCTGGGTTATGCCTAATATAAAGCTGTACATGAACTATGGCTCAAATATCCACAACAAAAGCTGCCAGTTTTAAATACACCGGCAGCCTGTTTAACAAAAGATTATATAAATCTTTTCCAGCAGCAAGACTATTCGTTCAGCACATGGGCGAAACGCTTTTTTACTTTCTCCAAATAGGGTGTGGGGCTTTTGGGAATACGACCGCTTGAAGTGGTCCAGGAACGGAGTTTTCTGCCTACAATTTTCTCCAGCAGCCGTCCTATTTCCAGGTAACGGTCAATATCGATCCCCGTCCTGATCCCCATTTCATCCAGCAGAACGACCAGGTCTTCCGCCCTGACATTGCCTGTTAAATCGCTGGGGGTATACGATTCCCCCGTCCCTATCACCGGCACCCTGTCCACCATGCTGGCCGGCTGGCCGCCCAGGCCGCCCATGGAAGCTTCAAACCTGGCAATACCGGCCTGCAAAGCTGCTACGCAGTTAGCCAGGGCCCAGCCCCTGGATTCATGGAAATGGGCAATATGGCGTTTAACATCAGGTAATCTTCTTATTATTTCCTGGTAAAACTGGAAAACTCTATCCGGTGTGCCTTCTCCCGTAGTATCCCCGTATTCTATCTCATCAACGCCCATTTCAAAAAACCTTTCCGCAAATTCCCAAGCCCGCACCAGAGGAACCGGGCCCTCGATGGGACAGCCGAAAATGGTCCCTATGCACCCGCAGAAAATCATGCCGCTTTCTTTAACCATCCTGATCCACTGCTTTATTTTTGGCCAGTGATCGGCATGTTTTTCTCCCGCGTTAACCAGGTTGTGGCTCTGGCTGGTGGAAATCATCACCACCACTTTGTCCGGCCCAAACCCCTTCTCTTTCAAGGCAATGGCGCGTCTTACCGCCACTTCGTTCATGGTTACCACCTGGTAGGTGACATCGGGCCGGCGCTCAACCTGTTTCAGGATTTCCTCCGCGTCGCGAAACTGGGGAATCCTTTTGGGGTTGGATAAAGAAGTTATTTCAATTTTTTTGAAGCCTGCTAAAGACAGTTCTTCGATTAAATAAAGCTTGGCTTCGGTAGGAATAAAGATATCAAGGTTTTGAAAGCCGTCTCTGATCGTTACGTCGCATATTTCAATTTGTTCCGGTAGTTTTATCATCCACCCACACCCCACATCTTCTATGTTATTTCTTTAAGGATTTCTAGAGCCCGATCCATTTTTACCTTGCCTTCCTTCACCATTATCTCGGCGACTTGGTCGATCAACTCGCCTGTCGCCCCCGCATTGATGGCAATGTTCCTGGCATGCAAAGCCATGTGCCCGCGCTGGACCCCTTCGGTCGCCAGTACTCGCAAGGCTGCAAGGTTTTGAACTAGGCCGACGGCACCGATAATCTCTCCCAGCTCAACCGCTGTCTTCACCCCAAGGATTTTCACAGCCAGTCTGGCCATAGGATGTGTAGCCGTAGCACCGCCGACCAGGCCGACAGCCAAAGGCGCTTCCAGGGTGCCCACGAGGTCTCCCTGCCTGTTTCTTTCCCATGTCGACAGGGAGGTATAGCGGCCGTTCCGGGCTGCATAAGCATGACACCCGGCCTCTATCGCCCTGGTATCGTTGCCGGTGGCCAAAACTACGGCGGATATTCCGTTCATGATGCCCTTATTATGAGTAGCGGCCCGGAACGGATCGGCTTCGGCGAAAGCATAGGCCTGGACAATGCCTTCAACCACTTCGTCTCCTCCCAGTTCTTCCTTAGCCACCACGCACTTTGCCCTGACGAGCCGTTTTACGGCCAGGTTGGAAAGGATGCGCAAGTATACTTTTCCCCCGGTAATCCGTTCAATAAGCGGCGCCAGCGCTTCGGCCATCGTGTTTACGGCGTTGGCCCCCATAGCATCGCGGGTATCCACAATCAGGTGGGTTACAACCATCGGCCCCTTTATCGTATCGAAAACGCGCACCTCGATGTCCCTGACTCCGCCGCCCAGTTTAACCAGCACCGGATCCTGTTCGTTTGCCCTGGCTATAATTTCTTCTTTATTTTCATAAATGGCCATCCTGGCGGCAAAAGGATCCGGCACATGCACCGTTTGAATCTGGGCAATCATGACCGGCCCGGTGTTGCTTGCGGTGATTCCGCCCCTGCTGATCGTCAGCTTGGCGGCATGGCTAGCTGCGGCGATAACCGAAGGCTCTTCAATCGCCATGGGAATAAAGTATTCCCTCCCGTTGATCAGAAAATTGGCGGCCAAACCCAGGGGAATCTCCATTTTCCCGACAACATTTTCCACCATTTTTTCCGCCCTTTCCATGGGCAGCGGCTCGGCGCTTTTCAACAGGGCCACATCTGCCTCGTCCAGACCAGCAAAATCCTTCAAAATGTCGATTCTTTCTTTCCTGCTCAGCTTGTAAAAACCGGAAATAATGGACGTTTTCCCCAAAGTTTCATCCCCCTTTGCTGTACTGCTAAAATGTGCGGTTAAAAGACAATCAGCTTTGACAGGTAGGCTGCGCAGTAAAGAGTCATAAACTGCACGCCGTAATTAACGCCCCACCTGTTAATGGTGCCGGCCACCAGGGCAACCAGCATAACACCCCAGATGTTGATAAAACCGGCTTCCATGTACGCGAGCATAACCACCAAACCGAAGAACATCCCCAGGAGGGCTTCATGGGAAATAAGCCGGAAGACGAATTTGCATATTTTGGTTGAATACTTGATAGTAACAGGATAAGTGATTGCCAGGGCTACTGCGGCGCCGAGAATGACCGGCAGGATATAGTCCCCCGTGCTCATGACATGGTGCAAATTCTTGTCCAGCGTAAACCTGGGCGGGGCGTTAAAGAGGGCATTGGCCGGCCCGATGGCCATCGGGCTGAGCGGCACGCCCAGCGCGATCAAGGGAATCAAGGTTCCCGACACATACGTGGCGTTGGTAAGCGCGTCCATTGTGGATATGGCCCTTGCCGCTTTCTGAATGGGGTCTTTGATCCGGCTGGCCAGCGTTTCCCCCAAGAAGATGGTCATTCCCACAGGGCTCATAAAGAAGGTCACACAACCGATCAGGCTGCCCAGGGTTGAACTGGCGATTTCTTTTTTGTCCAGTATTTTAAACGGATTGGGAAAACCTTTCACCTTCGCGTCTTCACGCATGGTTATTTCTTTGTAAGAATGACGCAGCAAATCTTTTCTTTTGCTGCTGACAAACAGCTCCAGGATGTTTACAATCATCGGCCCGATGGTAATGCCAAGGAAAAAGGACACAAAGACGGTCGTTGTCTTGGGCACCGCTTCAATCCCCCAGTAAAGGTGCCGCAGTCCCTGGATCAGCAGGGCAAAGGGAATGATGCTCAAGAGGGATACGACTTTTTCCCTCGCCATTAAAGCAAGGAAAACGGCGCCGAACAAGAAGAGCTGGTTGGCATAGACTTTGATTACGGGCGCGAGGGGCACCAGCGCGCTGGCCAAAAAAAGGCTGACCGGAACAGCCACCAGTGTCCCGATTACCGAACCGGAGGCCATCTTCCTCATGCTGAGGTCTGGCCTGCCGTGCGCTTTCAAGACAACGGCATGTTCCACCATAGGAGCGGCCATAACGCCTCCCGGAATCCCCGCCACCGCTACGGGTATGGAGTCGGTCAATTTCTTGGCAACAATCGCCGAGATAAAGAAACAAAGGATAACAGCCGGATGTACTCCCAGCAAAACTATGGCCAGGGTGATAGGCGCCAAAACCGCGGTCTCATCGGTGCCGGGAGCCACACCGATGATTGTGTACAGAACGGCCGCGACGACAGCGGCAACAATCATCTGGATAATAACCATGAAATCCATGTCTTACACCTCCTCATCAATCAGGTTTCTTTTGGGTTTAAACAAAACAGCGCATACGACAAAGGCAATAACCGACCCGGCAAGCCCGCAAACGAGAGGGTATGGGGGAGTGTTCGGCGCGGCGATGTAGCCGCCCAGAGCGCCGATGGCGCTGATGAGAAGCGACAGCAGGAGTTCCTTGACATCCACCACGTCTTCCCATACCTCAGCCAGCACCTGTCCCTCCCTGGCAACAGCAGCGGGTTTTTGTCCCGGTAGAGCCGACATTTGTAATCCCTCCTTTCATCTTCTTTGTTTTCATGCCGGTAATAAATATTTGCAAATATTATGCCAAATTGGCGAAAAAGTACTGGTGCGCTTTTTGCTAGGTTTGAAAAAAATGGGTGTATACTAAGTATACACCTGAGAACGGCCCGGCACCCGGCAAACCATTACCATCACGTCGTTTAAGGAAAGCAGGCTTTGTTTAGTTTTTTGTTTACATGGTATACACCATATACACCTCTTATATTCCCAGTTCCTTCAATTTCTTATAAAATGTCCTCCGGCTTATCCCCAGTATTTTAATCGCCTGGGTCTTATTGTAATTGCTTTGCTCCAGGGCATCCAGGATCGTTCTTTTTTCCAGGTCCTTCAATTTGCTGCCAAGCGAATTTTCTTCTTTACTATCCACAGCTGCCGGTACCCTGGACGTACCGGACTCCTTTATGTACCCGGGCAAATTATCGGCCGTAACAAGTCCGTTGCCCATAATGACCGCGTGCTCAACAACATTTTTTAGTTCCCTTACGTTTCCGGGCCAATGGTAATTCAATAAGAAGCGCAGGCAATCGGGAGAAAAATTCACATGCTTTTTATACTTGTTTTCATAATGCTGTTTGTAGCTCTCAAGTAAAGCCAGTATGTCAATTTTCCTTTCCCTCAACGGCGGCAACTTGATGGTAAAAACGTTAATCCTGTAATAGAGGTCTTCCCGAAAAATCCTTTGTTCAACCATCTCACCGATGTTTTTATTGGTTGCGGAAATCACCCTTATATCAACCTTGATGGGATTTACGCCCCCCACTCTTTCAAACTCTTTTTCCTGCAAGAACCTTAACAGTTTGGTCTGCATCGGCAAGGGCATGTCGCCTATCTCATCGAGAAAAAGGGTTCCTCCATGCGCCTGTTCCAGCTTGCCGGCTTTACCTCCTTTCTTGGCCCCGGAAAAGGCACCCTCTTCATATCCGAAAAGCTCGCTCTCCAGCAGGTTTTCAGGGATTGCCGCACAATTCAGCGAAATGAACGGGCCTTCTTTGCGGGGGCTGGCAAAATGAATTGCCCTGGCCAGCAGTTCTTTGCCCGTGCCGCTTTCGCCCAGGATTAAGACGGGCGAATCGATGGAGGAGACTTTTACGGCGAATTCCAGCTGCCTGAAAAGCTTTTTACTGGTGCCGACAATAGCCTCAAACGAGTCCGGGAGCGAACGCCTGTCTCCCATTTCCTGGGTCAACAGCTGGTTAACGATATTTATTCTTTCCAGCTCCGCCGCAACATTTGTTATTTTGGTCACATCGGAAAAAACCGAGATGGCGCCCACCACTTCACCCCTGAACTTAATCGGCGTAATATTAGCCAGTATGACGATATTAAGGCTTTTTACTTTGATAATCTTGCCCACGAAAGGCTCGCCGGAAGCCAAAATATTCAGAATCCTGGCCTCGGGTTCGATTTTTGTTAGATAGTTGTTAATCACTTTATTGACATCAACGCCCAGTATTATGCCGTAAGCCCTGTTGGCATAAAGAATGCGGCTGTTTTTGTCTACGATGACCACCCCGTCATGGAGGTCGTCGAGAATGCATTTGGCCAGGGAAGTGGGACGCAGGATCTGTTTCAAGAACTGCTCTTCGGTTGTTATCTCATTCCCGGCAATTTTTGTTTTAAGAAAAGAAAGCATGCTGACAATATCCACCAGGTTGCCGTTGAAATCAGTAATGAATACTTCGGTGAATAACCGTTTGCTTTCCTGGTATGCCTGGATCAGGTCCAGGTCGGAGACAGGTCTTTGAAAACTTAAAAAATCCCGGGAAATGAACGGGGCAACAGGCTGGCCGGGGTTTTGTTGTGAAAAAATATCCTTGATATTGACCACGCCGATCAGTTTATCCTCGGCATCAAGCACAGGCAAAGTGTAATACCCGGTCCGGCCGAATAAACTGAACGCCTCTCCAATACTGCTGTTTTTTCTTAACGCCTGGTTCAGCGGAAAAAACACGCAAATCAACTCCCCATGCGGCAAGGCAAAAATACTGCTTGCCAAATCTATCATAACCCTTACCACGCCTTCCTGACAAGTTCCCCCAGCAAGGGCCAAATTTCCTGTTTTTCAAAACCACGCCGCCAGGCAGCCAGTCCTGCCAGCCGGTATTTCTTCATGAGTTCAATCCGCTTAGCCAGCGAAAAGTCGTCTTCCAGCCACATGCAATGGAACGTATTTCCCTTTTTAAGCTCCACATAGTGCTGGCCCGCGCTCCCGTCAGTTTTGATTTCGACCTTGTTTTCGGCGATCCATTCTTCCGCCTGTTCCATGGACAGGGTCCTGGAAGTCAGCTTCTTCGTACCGCTTTCATCCGTCTCTTCGGTCCAGAGCCTGGTGTAAAAAGGAACTCCCAGGATAAGCTTGTCCGCCGGAACTTCTTCGAGCATCCGTTCCAGGCCCCTTTCCACCCAGGGCAGAGAAGCCACCGGACCGGCGGTTGGACTGCCGGCACCGTGTTCATCATAGCCCATCACCAGCAGGTAATCAGCCGCTTGGGCCAGCCCCGACCGATCATAACACCTGGACCAGTTTTCGCTTGGGGAATGAAAGGTGACATCAACCGTGAGCATGCGTTCTTTTTCATGGAGAAGGGGGGCCAGCTCACGGACAAACTGGACATAGGCCTCCCTGTCCTGAAGATATATGTTTTCAAAGTCCAAATTTATGCCGTCCAGTTCGTAAAGGTCCACGTAACTCAAAAGCTGCTTTATTGCCCTGGTCCTTAATGAGACATCATTTAAAAAAGCGTGTGTCACCTCGGGATCGAACCCGTTGTCAAAAAGGCCCCAGACCTGGCGGCCCGTGTCGTGGGCCCAGCGCACGTATTTTTTGTCTGCCCGGTTGACGACAAGCCCGTCGTTTTGGAGGTGAAACCAGGTCGGCGAAACCGCCTGCACGCCGTCCAGCGCGCCTATTTCCCCCGGGCTCGCCGTTTTCAGGCCGGCATATTCCCAGGTGACAATAACCGGCCTTTTTAAAGGATTCCAGGGAGGGTAAACCGGTTCTGAAACTTGTGCTGTTTTTATGCCGGCCAGTTCAACTTTCTTTTCATCAAGGTAACCCATCTTCCCGCCGGCCGTTTCTACCCAGTACCAGCCGCTCTTTTCCCTGAGAATTATAACCTCTTCATCCGCGGCGACTTCCGCCGTCCAGGGCGACCTCACGGACGGCTTTTGGCGCAGTTTCCCCCTGGCCGTTATTTTTCCCTGCTGGACAGGCTGCTCCAGGCTATGTATGCGGGCAACCATGTTTTCCTTATCTTGTACTATTTCCAGCCGGTAAAAATCTTGCAGAGGGTCGGCGGGGAGGTAAACTGCGCCTTCTTTCTGGACAACCGGATAGGTAAAAGAGTATGGCTCGAGGTTCAAAAGACCTTCTTTGCTGCCCAGGGGAAAATGAAACACATGCTTGCCGGTGGTGATTATTACCACCTTGTTTTTTTCGTCCCACCGGATGTCGGGATCAAGCTTCTCCTTAACAAAATCAAACGGCAAATACAGTTCTTCTTCCTGGAAATAACCGGCCTGCTCAGCCGGATCGCCCATGTAATATATTTGCCAGCGGTCTGTTGTGTTCAAAGGCGTCCTGAACCAGCCGGGCGCAAAATATACTGCCAGGGCAATCACTGCGGCCAGTAAAAGCAGTAAAACCACCCGTTTGGGAAACCGGAGAATTTTAAACTTTGCTGCCGGAACCTGGGGCGCTGTGCTCATGCTGCTGCTCTCCCTGCAATCTTTTCTTAATCATAACAATAATTTTAAGTTAGGGCTTGTAAAAATTAATGGAAAAGCGTTTTATCATCGCCTGTCGAGAAGACCGCCCAGCAGCGGCCAGACTTCGTCCTTTGCTATATCCCTGCGCCAGGCGGATATTCCGGCCAGCCTGTATTTCTTTGCCAGTTCCACCCTTTTTTGCAGCGAATAAGTATCTTCAAGCCACATGCGGAATACAGTCTCCCCCTGCCTGACCTCGACATAATGCTGGCCTGAATCCTCGTCTTCTTGTACCTCCGGTTTATACGCGGCCACCCATTTTTGGGCCTGTTCAATGGTGAGGGTCTGGCGTGTCGTCTTTGTTTTGCCGCTCCCGTCCGGTTCCTCCTGCCACAGCCTTGTATAAAGGGGCACCCCCAGCAATAGCTTGTCGTGGGGAACATCCTCCAGCATCCTGACGACGCCCCTTTCCACCCAGGGCAGAGAAGCCACCGGACCAGCCAGTACGGTGTGCTGGTCGTAGGCCATAACAATCAGGTAATCGGCGCTCTCCGCCAGGGCTCGGTGGTCGTAACACCTTGACCAGTTCTCGCTGTTGGAATGAAATATTACATCCACTGTGACCGTGCGGCCCAATTCGTGCATAAGCGGCACCAGTTCCCTGATGAACTGTACATAAGCCGCTTTGTCCTCCAGGTACATGTACTCAAAATCAACGTCAATCCCGTCAAGTTCATATTCCCGGGCAGAATCAACAAGCTGCTTGACAGCTTCCAATCTCAACTTTGAGTCGGAAAGAAAAGAATGGGTCAGGTCAATTTCGCAGTTGTTGGTGAACACTCCCCAAACCTGGCGGCCCTTGGCGTGCGCCCACTCCACGTATTTCTTGCTGGCTTTGCTGTGAATAACGCCGCCCTCTCCGAGGGAAAACCAGATGGGCGCAAAAACGTTTATTCCGCTGATGTTCTCAGCCTTCTGGGGAAGAGCCGCCTTTTTATTTACAAATTCCCAGGTGACAAGGAGCGGCTGCCCCAGCGGGCTCCACGGCTGGTAAACATCTTCATCAGGGACCGGATTCTTTTTAATTTCCGTCAATTCCACCCTTTCTTTTTGTATATAGCCGATCTTTCCATCATTTGCTTCCACCAGAAACCAGCCCTTTTCTTCCTTCCAAACGGTAACATCCTCACCTTCCAGGACCTGCCCTTGCCCGGGTGAAAAAAAACGCGGTTCGTTTTTAAGACTGCCGCTTTTCGTTATTCTCGCCAGCTGAACCGGTTTATGCGCGCTGTTTATGGTGATAAAATTTTTTTCTCTATGCTCCGTTATCTCGACTGGATACAGTTTTTCGACCAGCCAGGCAGGGAGATAAACAATTTCATCTTCCTGAACAACAGGATAATCCAGGGCAACACTATTTAAATTATGCAGACCTTCACTGCTTCCCGGGAAAAAATGATAGACGCTTTCTGGTCCTGTCACAACCAAAAACCGGCTTTTCAGGTCCCACCAGGCCGAAGGATCGATATTTTCTTTGATGAAAGGGAAGGGCAAATAAAGCTGCCCCTCCCGGTAAAAAGGCCTTGATGCGGCAGCACAGCCCATATAGTAAATCCTGGGCTGGTCGTAAACACCCCAAGACTCGCTTTGATAAAAAACCCGGAAACCGAAAAAACCCGCCGCACACATAACAGCCAGCACAGGAATAACCAAAAGGATTATGCCCAGTCCTTTCTTTTGTTTCTTTTCCCTTGTTCTCAAAGGCGCAGCGGTCATAAGCCATTCTCCCGTCATCCCACGTCGAAAAAATCCAATAAAATAATATTATGATAATTATATCACACTCATGTACCCCCCCTGCTTTTGATTTTGTACTAACCTTTGGATTGAAATAGAATATAACCTTGACATGGTAACAGTTATGTTATATCTTATTAGTAACGATTTCTATTTATAGCATTTCGGCACGCCTAGCAGTTATTATGTTAAGAAGCAAAAATTAAAATCTTACTCAAAAGGAGGATAACAGCATGAACCTGAAAGGTTCCAGGACTGAGGCTAATTTGCTGGCGGCTTTCGCCGGGGAATCCCAGGCCAGAAACAAGTACACCTATTTCGCCTCCAAGGCCAGAAAAGAGGGGTTCAACCAGATCGCCGACTTCTTTGAGGAAACGGCAAACAACGAAAAGGAACACGCAAAGATCTGGTTTAAACTCCTGCATGACGGTATCGCATCCACGGAGGAAAACCTGAAGGACGCTGCCGCAGGGGAGAATTACGAATGGACAGACATGTATGCCGGTTTTGCTAAAACCGCAAAAGAAGAAGGTTTTGACAGGATCGCGTTCCTTTTTGAAAAAGTGGCGGAAATTGAAAAAGAGCATGAAGAGCGGTATTTGAAGCTGTTACAGAATATAAAAGGGAACAGGGTTTTTGAAAGGGAAAGCAAGCAAGCCTGGAAATGCGGAAACTGCGGGCATATCCATATCGGCGAAAAGGCGCCTGAGGTTTGCCCGGTCTGCGATCATCCGAAAGCGTTTTTTGAAATCAGGGCGGAAAATTATTAGGGCTAGCGAAAGGATGGGAAAATACATGTCGGCGTGGGCTCGCTTCCCCATCCGATGAAGGATGAACACTACATCGAATGGATCGCGGTCGTCACCGGCAGCGGCACAGAGAGGATTTCACTGTTGCCGGGAGACGAGCCGAAAGCGGTTTTCTGCGGCAGGCCCAATCCCAAGGTTTACGCCTACTGCAACCTTCACGGCCTGTGGAAGACAGACCTATAAATGGAACATTAAGCCGGACGAGTCTTGACAAAATACCGGTTTACCTTCATAATTAAAACAAACTTAAAACAACCCATAAAGGGGAGTAGCTGGCAGGTTTCCCTGCCGGTAAAATCGTCAAGACGGTCTGGCAGACCCGGTTTTACCTGCGCAAACTGCTTAGGAAATTTGAGATTCTTGGGCATAAGGCAAAGCAAGACCTTTATCTCACCAGGAGATAAAGGTCTTTTTGTTACACATGCCGCTGGCCTTTTTCAGCAATAATTATTAACAGGGAGGAATTAAATGATTTACGCTCTTTTGCTGTTTAGCCTGGTAATCATTCTCATCGGTGCAGAAATCTTCACCAACGGTATCGAATGGCTGGGGAAAAAACTGCACCTGGGCGAGGGGGCTGTCGGCAGCATCCTGGCAGCAGTAGGAACAGCTCTCCCGGAAACAACGATCCCGGTTATCGCCATTCTTTTCGGCTCAGGAGAAGACGCCACCCATATCGGGATAGGAGCCATCCTGGGAGCGCCTTTCATGCTGGCTACCCTGGCCATGTTTGTCACGGGGACTGCCGCAGCTCTTTACAGAATCAATGGTGAAAAACGCACCTTCATGTTATGCGACTCCATCATCATGAGAAGGGACCTTTCATTTTTCATCCTGGTTTATACCGTGGCCCTGCTGGCCGCCTATCTCCCGTCCCATAAGATTAAACTGGTTGTCGCCGCTTTCCTTGTCCTGGCGTATGCCGTCTATGCCTATCATACGATCAGGGCTGGAGAAACGCTCAGCGATGCGGACCTTGAACCCCTTATTTTCCGAAAATCAAGACCTAACCCGTCTTCATTCTGGGTCCTGCTGCAGGTGGGTACCGCGCTGGCCATTATTATCATTGGAGCCCGCGCCTTCGTCAATGCCATCTCCACGGTTTCTACCCTCTGGGGAGTACCCGCCTTTGTGCTGGCTGTGATCATCGCTCCCGTTGCCACCGAGCTTCCGGAAAAGTTCAACAGCATCGTCTGGGTCAGGCAGGGGAAAGACACGCTCGCTTTGGGAAACATCACCGGGGCCATGGTTTTTCAAAGCTCCGTTATCCCTGCCCTGGGTATTCTTCTGACCCCCTGGGAACTCTCACCGCTCGCCCTGTTAAGCGGTGCCCTGGCCCTGGCTTCCGCCGCAGCGATATATCTTAACCTGCGGCTGAAAAACCGGATCAGACCACGGACACTTATCGGCGTCGGAACCCTGTACATTATTTTCTTCGCAGCCGTGGTCTTCTCCGGAGGCGGTCTTCATTAAGAAGGCCTTATTCCAGCACCCCTGCGTACTTGCAGGTGATGTTAATGAGGGCAACCAGCGCTTTGACGGCCATACGGGTAATATCGGGGATCAACTGGCCGTACTCGTCGGTTGTGGCAAGACCGGTGGAAATATAAATATTGGCATCATAAGCAATAGTGGGAATAACACCCATAGCGCTCATTCCGCTCTGGAATATATTGGTTCCGGAATACATGTCCTCGATGCTGAAAATGGGAATACCGGTTTTCCCGTCCTGCCAGGTTCCTTCGTAATTGATCTCCACCGCGGTGGAATTGTACGATTTGCTGATAATTATGCCTTCTTTGAATTGGGGCTCGATGCCGGCAAATTCCTCGACCACTATATCGTAAAGGTCGTCAACCGGCTTGGTGAGGACTTCCGGCTTGTCTTTGAGAACACGAAGCGCCGCCAGGGCCCCGACAAGCGCTTCTTTCCCCGGGTCATTGGTCACATAAGCGGCTTTCCCATAGGAAGCCGTTGTGCCGTAGCGGTCCCCGTGCATGCCAACAGCCCGGCGGATTGGCACCATCAGCTCTTCCTTGCCGATAATCAGGCCGCAGAGAGGAGAACCGGTAGCCTTATCCATGCTGTAGATGATCACGTCGCAGCCGTTTTTGACGGGATTGGTCCCCACGAAAGGAAGTCCCCAGGCATTATCGACGACATACGGGACATTGTACTTATGGGCAATTTCGGCTATTGCCTTCTGGAGTACGGGGACTCCGTCCTTATCCTTTATGGAATAGCCGTAGCCGGGAGTTTCATAACCAAGGCTGGTAAACCCGCTTAATAAGGCGGCGTTCCTGGCGGCTGCTTCTTCCAGGAGGACTTTTGAAGCCCCCGGCTCAACCTTTGAAAGCAGCGGCACCGGGTGGTACTTGATCCCGTGGACGTCATACCTGGCTCCTGCCAGCGGCACTATTACGGTATCAAGGTTATTCTGGCGTTTTCCATAGAAACCGAGTTCTCCGGCGGTTGACCCCCTGTCGGCGAAGATGTCCTTGTAACGGGGCGGAAATGGGCGGCCGTAACCGCCGTGGTGATGGAGGTGTTTTTCATATGGAGTTATATAACGCGTCCGGTAGTTGTCGCCGCGTCCCATAGCCGGCGGGGTAAAGAGGGTATCAAAAGTTATCCAGAGCCCGGCCTCGCAGGTATTGACGGGAGCGGCGTCCCAATCGTCTCCATACACCTCTTTTACAATTCCCCTGATTTCTTCGACATAGGTCGCCAGGGGCACAACTTTCCTCGCCTCGATTTCTCCCGCTTTGATGATGTCCTCCCTTAAGGGGGCAGGGCACCCGGAAATCGCTCCGGTCAAACCGAATTTACCCTTGAGTTCCGCAGGGATCCCAATCTTCTCGGCAGCCTTTTTCGCCTCGGCATAGATATTGGGAATGTTAACCTGTAAGTTTTTGTACATTTGATGCTTGAATTTGAATTTAGCCATTCTACACAACCCCTTTTTAAAATATATTTTTATTCTTTTTAAGATGAGCAATTTAAGCTCATCCAATTCAAAGCCAGTGCTATTCCGTAAACACGGTTCCTCTTCCTCCCCTGCCGGGGTATGCCCCTTCGGCGACACTGCCCAGCAGGCCGTCGTACAGCGATTGGACAAAATCTCCCTTGTCGGCTACGCTTTCCAGGACTTCCTGGATGTCTCCCACCATTTTTTTCGCCCATTCCTCGGCCTGCCCGGTCGGTTTGATCCCGGCCTGGCCAAAGAAGCGAAACGCTTCCTGCACGGCCCTGAGCGTATCTATCCTTGATTGGGCTGAAATAGGCCCGCCGGAATAAGCTTCGTCCGAAGAGGCGATGGAAATGGCTTCCACTCCAAGCGACGACGCCAGGGCGGCATGCAGGGCCGTTGTCACCGCCGATTGGACCCTGTCTTCGGTGTGCGTAAGAAAACCGATCGGAGCGCCCGGCCAGATCGGGGCATCGATGATGCTGCGCAGGGCAAGCACTTTTGCCGCGTTGAAGTCAATATAATTATCATCCATCTGGCCGGAAACCATCACTTCCGGCGAATAGCAGAAAAGCGGCTGGAGAATGGGTTTTCCTCCCAGGCGCCGGCCGAGATGCGCTGTAATCAGCATGCCCGCGAAAGCCTTATAGGCAGGTACTCCGCATAGCTCCTCGTTGGTAACCACATCAAAGGGAAGCTTGAACTGCACGGCATAAAGGATCGCCCTGATGGCGTCGACGGTCAGCCGGGCCGGGTCGGTACCGCCGCCCAGCGAACCGTACGCAATGTTTATTTTCGTCAGGTCCGCCCCGGCGTGCCCGGCCAGCAGCACTGTCTCCGGGGTATTCAGCCCGCGATGGGCCCTGACCTGCCACAAGGTGTGCCGACGCAGCGACGCCTTAATCCTTTTCAGGTTTTCAAAAGTGATGATTGAACCGTCTTCCTCGTGGGTAACGTACCCTTCGAGAAAACCCTCGGTTCGCGCACCCCAGGACGGGTCAAAATGGACAACCCCGTCGGCGCCCCATGCCTCGCCCACTTTGATGTGGGCGACGTCCATGAAGGGGCAGCCTGTGCCGTACTGAATGAACACGACGGGCTTTTTCCTGCTGTGCTGGAGCACCTGCACGCTCATCCGCCTGCGCGTCGCCTGCACGTAGCTTTCCAGCTGCTCAACTTCCTCGCCGGTCAGCCGCCTGGTTTTTGGGGGCAGCTCTTTTTGTTCATAGGCCTGCCTTATTTTGTGGTCGCACCACTGCAGGTATTGCTTTAATAGGGGGGCCTTGTCCCTTCCGTCCGGAAGACTCAATAACTCTTCTTTAAGCTGGGCTCTTTTGACGCCTGGCGAGGTCTTGCCGTGAGACCACCCGATTATGGAATCCACTATTTTATCCAGCAGTTCCTCGATCCGCCTGTTACGATAGCCATAACCAAAGCCCGCTGTCAGGTCGGCCTTTTGCTTGCTGGCGCCGCCCAATTCAGGCACGTATTCCCTGCCTTCCAGGAAGGCGATGACTTCTTCCGGGGTTGTTCCCGGCCCGAACCCCGCGTCATAGCCAAGTTCCTGGGCCAGTTCGGGGCGTATGCTCATCCCGCCGATGGCCAGTTTTACCTTGTCCCGCAACCCTGCAGCTTCGGCCAGGTCGACAAACCTGGAAAGCAGCTCCGCCACCCCGTATCCCAGGGTGCGGCTGACCAGGACAGCGGAAACATCATTGTCCAGCGCCGCCTTGATGACTTCTTCCGCCTGGTAATCAGGCGGCAGCAGGATTGTTTTATACCCCGCTTCGTCCAGGGCCCGCTTCATGATCTTCAATCCTATGTCGTGGACTGGGTCCAGGGGAGCAAGCAGCACCGGCCTGTTTTTATCCATTTTCCCCACCCCTTTCCAGCCAGCCGTAATGGTCGCCGGGCCTGAAGAAATAGCCCCTCGCCCGCACCCTGGCCCCTGGTCCCTGGTGCTGAATGAAAACGATGTCGGCATCTTTCAGGCCGAAACTCTCCAGGAGCTTTAAAGCCAGGGCTTTACCCTCATTCTCATCCTGGCAGACGAAAAAGGTTTCCACATCTACCGCGTCCAATATTTTCCTGTAGTGGTCTTCCATCGTTTCTCTCTCCCTTCTACCTCATCAATGATGAGCAGACATCATCAAAAAAAATTATGTGACACAACGGCTTCAGTTGTTGTTAACCCTGTTCCAATACTTTTTGACGTCCCGGATCAGGTTCTCGATATGGTTGATCATCGCCTTTTCCGCAAGCTCGGAGTCATGCAGCTCAATCGCCCGGGCGATGTTGGCGTGGTCGAGCGACACCACGCTGTGTACTTCTTTTCTGATATATTCCAATACCGGCGTCAACTGGGCATCCTGCCTGATCAGGTTCATGGCCCCCTCCAGGACCTTGTTGCGCGAAGCCTTGGCCAGGATGCGGTGAAAGGCGATGTCTTGCTCGGCGGCACCGCCCTTGGCATGCGCCACTCTTTCCTTTTGCAAGCGCTGGATATACCACAGTTCCTTAATCTCTTCATCTGTGGCGTTAACCGCCGCCAGACGGGCAATTTCCCTCTCGATGGCCCGGCGGGCCACCAGCACATCGATTAACTCTTCCGGGGTTTTTGTTTCAAGCACCTTGAAAAACTCAAACCCCTGCTCGGTTCGCATTTTTTTATCCTCAAGCTCTTTTAGCCTGCTCAGACCCGCAGGCGACAAAACTCTCCCCTGGTATCCGACCTTGCTGGTATAACCTGCGCTGTCATAATTGGCCAGTATTCGCCCCGCCGTAGCTTCGCTGACCTCCCAGCCGTAGTTTTTCAATTCTCGGCTCAGGTAACCGGACCCAACAGGAGACTCGCTCTGGTGAACCGTGAGCAAAATTAAGTATTCCTGTCTTTCCTTATCGGTTAACATCAATATCTCCTTAACCTGATACGTTTGTCATGCCGGATTGTTTCGCTATAAATATTTTATCTCATTTGTGTTTGCTATACCAGCCTTTATTTGCATAAAAAAATATCTTTACGGTTAAAGTGAATTAAAAAGAAAGCAGTAAGGGTGGTTTTTTGCACTGCCGTTTTCTAATTCTTTTGTTTCTCCTCACTGCCGCGCTTTTTCCAACCCCCGGTTTGGCCGCTCAACAATCACCGCAAACCATGCAGCAGCCTCTGCTGGTTCTGCTGGTCCCCGGCCTGACTCTCGAAGACTTGTTAAATCAAAACGCTTTAAACAAGCTGCTTGAAGAATCAGCCGTTGGACTGATGAATTCTTCCGGCGAAGGGAGCCGCAAACCGGCCGCTGCTTATCTCAGCCTGTCGTCCGGTGTCAAGGCTGCCTGCCCGGAAAGAGAAGGCGGGCTTTTTTTTCAACAAAGCGAAACTTTAAATGACGGGAAGGCCGGAGAAATATATGCGTCATGGCTGGGCAACGAAGCAGAAGAATATGAAATTGTAATGCCTTATTTCAAGTCCATCCTGGACGCCAATGTTAATAAGGGCAAACCCGGCTTGCTGGCCGACACATTGAAACGGCAGGGGGTCTCTTTTCTTTTTATGGGGAACCAGGACCTTCCCGGTACGACGTACCGGCCGGGAGCCCTGGCAGCCACAGATAGCACGGGGAGAATAAAAGAAGGATGTGTCGACGCCCGCGCCCGGGTAGTGAACAGTTCATCTCCAACCCATTATACCACCAATTACTCGTTCTTTTATGAAAAAACCGCAGAGTTTCTAAAAAACCGCCCTGGTATTGTTTTTTTGGACTTGGGAGACCTGGCCCGGCTGGACGCCATATTCGACTACCTCCCCACAGAAGTGTATAACCACAGCCGGCTGTTACTTTTAACTCAGATCTCGGCTTTCCTTGAACGCATAATGGAACTAGCCAAAGAAACCAGGACCTCCGTCCTGCTTGTTACGCCCTTCCCCGGAAAATCCACCCTGCTTTTGGGAAGCGTGCTGACTCCCGTCATTTATCACCTGCCCGGGGGAAGCGCATCTCTCCTCACTTCCGCCAGCACTAAACGGCTGGGTATGCTGACAAATCTTGACATAGCCCCTACCATCCTCTTTCAGGCCGGCATCCGCACCTACCAGGGTTTTGCGGGCAGACCGCTGCAGGTAGTTCCCCATCCTGCGCCCCTAAAATTACTGATAAGCACCGAGGAGAAAACCATCACCAATCACCGGCAGCGTCCCTTGTTCTTAAAGGGTTACGTCCTCCTGCAAATCGCCGTGGTGATCTTGGTTGCCGTTTTCATTCTCCTGCGCCATCCCCTGCTTTACCGGACCGGTCCCTTTCTCCTGGTCCTGACGGGTGGACCCCTTTTTTTCCTTCTCCTGCCAGTCGCCGGTCTTTTCGCCAGGATGGCGGTTCTCTTCTTGTACGGCGGCTTAACCGTGATTGTTCTTAAGAGATTCATGGCCATCAAACGACTTGCCTTCCTCTACCTCTTGACAGCCCTGGTAATCACGACCGACATTCTGCTGGGAGCCCCTCTTATGAAGTCATCCCTGTTGGGTTACGACCCGATAAGCGGGGCCCGCTATTACGGACTGGGAAACGAATATATGGGCGTACTGCTTGGCTCATCCTTGATCGGGCTTACCCTCTTGATGGAAACTCTCAACCGGGAGTATTCCTTATACAGCCGTTTCTATTTGCCAGGCATCCTATTCGTTTTTGGGGTTCTAACCATACTGGTGGCCGCCCCGCAGGGGGGAACAAATGTGGGCGGCGCAATCGCCTTTACCGCCAGCCTGGCGCTCCTGCCAGCCGCTGTTTACAGCAGAAGGCTGAACCTCAAAATGTTAATCGCGGTAGGTCTTTCCTGTTTTGCCACTGTCCTTATTCTTTTTTATACAGACCTTCATCGCCCTGTGGAAGTTCAGTCCCATATCGGCCTTACCGCCCGCCTGATCAGGGAAGAGGGACTCTCTTCATTGCTGCCGGTCGTCATTCGCAAGGTAAACATGAATATAAAGCTGATTCAGTATTCCCTCTGGACCAGGGTTTTTCTAACCCTGCTGGGAGCCTCGGCGTTAATATTCTACCGCCCGCCCGGGCTTATAAAAAAAATTTTTTCCGCCTTCCCTTGCTTAAAGGCCGGATTCAACGCCGGGCTGTGCGGCAGTTTCATCGCCTTGCTGGTTAATGATTCGGGTATTGTTGCCGCGGCTACCTGTTCCATCTTTGTGGTCCTTACCCTGCTCTACCTGATTGCGGAAAGAGTTGCCGATAAAACCGGGTAAATATTTGCGGGATAATTTTACCGCCGTAAATCGCATGAAAAGAATATTATTCCTTCACCCTGTCCACAGGACCTTTGCCTCTTTCCGCCCACAGCAAACGAATCTCTCTTTCCTGCCTGTTCAGCCGCCCATCCATTTCAACCCATACACTTTTTATAAACCCGGTATCCTTCTCAATTCTTGCCTGGCTTTCCTTGATACTCGCAAAATAATCGAGGTACATGGAATGGGCGTCAAACAACACGCGAATCTTATCGACCAGTTCATTTTCCACGCGAACCGCAAGCGCATCCACTTTTTTGTTCAGGGCCTTTTGTCCTTCTTCGAAAGAATCCATTCTTTTGTCAAAAGAGTCCATCCTTTTATCAAAAGAATCCATCCGGTTTTCAAAAGAGTCCATCCTTTTGTCGAAAGAGTCCATCCTTGCATCAATGCGCTTTTCCATGGCCTGCTGACCTTCAACCACATCTTCTATACGCTTTTCCAAAGCCTTTTGCCCGTTGGCGATATCATCGACCCGTTTCTCCAAGGTCTGCTGGCCGCTGGCCAGGCCTTCGAGGTGTTTTAACACCAGTTCCTGGTATTTATCACTTTTCAATATTTTTTGCCTCCTTTCTCGATAAAAGTATATCACTTCGCGGGTCCATTTTTTGATTTTCGACTAATAAAAAATGTATTGCCAATTGTAAGAACTTACCGCCTTTTTACTTCAACATATAACGGCGTCTATACTCAAAACAGGATTGGGTCGTGGTAGATATAAACATTCATCAATAGGCTCAAAGCGATCATATTGGCCAGAAGAGCGCTTCCCCCATAGCTCACAAAAGGCAGCGGGATGCCCGTGATAGGCATGATGCCCACGGTCATGCCGATATTCTGCAGCACATGAAAGGCAAACATGGAGACTACGCCGACTGCTACCAGGCTGCCGTAAACATCTTTGGCGTTAAGGGCTATGCGAATACCCCTGTAAATAAGAAAGAAGAAAAGCAAGAGCAAAAAGGCCGAGCCTAGAAATCCAAACTCCTCGGCCAGCACGCTGAAGATAAAGTCGGTCCACTGTTCAGGCAAGAAATCGCCCCTCGCCTGGGAACCCTGCCCCCACCCTTTACCCAGCAAGCCGCCGGAACCTACGGCTATTTGGGACTGGATAACGTTCCAACCCCAACCCCTGGGGTCAACAAGAGGATTAATAAATACCACCAGGCGCATAAGCTGGTAATCTTTGAGCGGCAGCCATAAACCCCAGTGGTAATGAGCATAGATGGCCACGCAGATGGAAGCGACACCTCCTGCCAGCAGGGTGCCCAACAAAAAAGGCGAAGCGCCGGCCGCCAGGAGCATCCCGAACATGATGGCTATATAGACCAGGCCTGTGCCCAGATCCGGTTGCTTAAGAATTAAAAGCAGGGGCAGCCCCACATAAATAAAGACTGGGATCAAGTCTTTCAAGGTTTTTAGTTTGCCGACCCTGGGCACTAAAAAACTGGCGAGTCCCAAGATAAGCAGGATTTTGACGGGTTCCGCCGGCTGGAACTTTAAAGGCCCCAAGGCTATCCATGCCTGTGCGCCCTTGGTTTCTTTCCCGAAAATTAAAACCGTCACCAAAAGGAGCAGGTTCAGGACATACATGTGCCGGCTGTACTTGATTAACCTGCTGTAATCAAAAAAGAGAAGGGAAAAGAAAGCGGCTAAGCCTATGACCGTCCAGGCTGCCTGGCGGAGGACGTAGTTGGTGTTATACTTGATACTGGCATTGTATGTGGCGCTCTGTAAAACAAAGAAACCCATCACAAGGATGAGCGCCACTACTATGAGTAGAACGTAGTCAAGACTTTTCAATATCTTGGAAAGCCGCATGCAAACACCCCTTCCGACATCCATTATACCTTGCTTGGACCTGTTTTCAAAAGGATTTTACAGGAAAGAAGGTTTCTCAATGTGTTTCCCGGCAGTGTTTAGCAGTTGTTTCTGGAAGTCAGGCGGTTAATCTTAATAACAGGAATGTTAGCCACCAGAGCAACAGATTTCTCGTCGGTGTTAAGCGATACCTCGGTTCCGCTCCTGTCAATTTCCATGTAGTTGGCAATAACTTTCAACATCTCCTCTTTCAAGCATTCGAGAAGCTGCGGTGAAATGTTTGAACGGTCATGTACCAGAACCAGGCGCAGCCTTTCTTTGGCCACGTTCTTACTGGAAGGAACCTCTTTTCCTACCAGCTTGCCAAACAAATCCATCCCGTATACCCCCTCGTCAATTAACTCCTAAAACCAAGGAGTTTTTTCAACCTGCCGAACAAAGTTTCTTCAATATCCAAAGAAATAAGAGGCACCTGTTCTCCTGCAATTCTCCTGGCTATGTTGCGATAGGCCTGTCCCGCCCACGAATTGGCATCAAGCACGGCCGGTTCTCCCCTGTTCGTTGAAATTACTATTGATTCATCTTCAGGCACTACACCCAAAAGTTCAATAGCCAGGATGTCGATCATGTCATTAATATCCATCATGTCACCTTTTTTTACCATTACCGGACGGATGCGGTTGATGACCAGCTTTGGATTCCTTAGTTCCGATGCTTCCAACAGCCCGATAATCCTGTCGGCATCCCTCACTGCGGCAACTTCAGGGGTTGTCACCACCACGGCCTTTTCCGCTCCGGCAATGGCATTGCGAAAACCCTGCTCGATACCCGCCGGGCAGTCAATCAGCACGTAATCAAATTCTTCTTTGAGTTCCTGGCACAATTTCTTCATCTGCTCAATGGTGACGGCCGTTTTATCCTTAGTTTGGGCGGCCGGCAGCAGGACGAGGTGCTCAAAGCGCTTGTCCCTGATCAGGGCCTGTTTTAATCGGCAGTGGCCATTGGCGGCATCCACAAGGTCATAAACGATGCGGTTTTCCAGGCCCATTACCACATCAAGGTTTCTCAATCCTATATCAGTATCAACCAGCACCACTTTATGGCCCATTGAGGCCAAGGCGGTTCCAATATTGGCGGTTGTTGTCGTTTTGCCTACCCCGCCCTTGCCGGAAGTTACCACGATCACTTCACCCATCAACCAATACCTCCCATAATCTCAAAACTGCTTGTTATATTTTTCCATTCCTTTACTATGACCATTCCTTCTTGAATCCTGGCTATTTCCGGACTTGAAGGTTTTTCGTCCGGAGCGCGTGTAATATAACCGGCAATACGGAGCTGCGTCGGCTCCAGCCGCAGGGCGGCTACCCAGACATCTTCGTCTCCTTCCGCCCCCGCATGCACCGTTCCCAGCAAACTGCCCAAAACAAGGACAAAACCGGAAGCCGTAATCTTGGAGCCGGGCTTGGCATCTCCAAAAACAATAACATTCCCGGCAAAAGTAACATCCTGCCCGGAGCGTATGCTGCGGCTGACAACAAGAGTGGGTACCCTGCTGATTTTTTCATTCATGTAAAAATTCCACTCTTTCGCCTTCAGCCGGGAACCCTTCGTTTCAGCGTTCTCTTTTTTTGAGCACCCCGTTTTCAGACCACTGATGCTCAACCCGCTTCCTTCAAAAATCTCCCAAAGCCTGCTCACCTGTTCCGGCGACAGCCGGCGCCTTCCCAACTCCAGTGTAACGCTGGCCCCTTCGAAAAAGACGCCGTTTTTACCGTTCAGCCGGTTTTTTAGATCAGTGAGAATATCCTCCCACTGGGCTTGATCATCAAGAAGCACCGTCAGGCCATCCCTGTTCCCCTTGATCGCCGTGAGTTCCTTTTTCATCAAATTCTTAATGTTCCCCCTCTATCCTGTTAAATCTATGTTCGCTATGAAATCAACAAATCCCTGCCGGCCTGAAATAAAAAACGGGCTTTTTTTCCCCGCTTTTTCATCGAATTTTGACACATTCCGCCTGTTTCCGGCACGCGTACCTGCCTAACCACAGCCTTGCCGTCGGAATTAGAAAGGAACGGGGATCTAAACAGCAGACGGCCGCAGGCCGGCAATTACGGCGTGCTTTGCGCTTCATCAACAGCCTCTCCGCCTTGAGCTTCACTGTTTTCCTGGGAAACAGCACCGGAATCCGGCCTGTCTGACGTCGCCTGGTTGAGCTTTAGTTCCACCGGTTTGACCCCGAAATACTGCTCAAAGACCGCCTTAGCCACCAGGCCTATGGAACCGGAGCCGCTCCACCCGTGTTCTATAACACCGGCAAAAGCTATCTGCGGGTTATCGGCCGGCGCGAAAGCGATAAATAGACCGTCATAATCATTCTTGCCGTAACCCTCTCTCCCGGGCTGGGCGGTACCCGTTTTAGCCGCTACTTTTATGTTTGCGGGAAAGTGTTTAAAGAGCGAATAAGCTGTCCCTCCCGGGGAGGTAACAGCCTCCATGGCCTTACGAGTTTCCTCAAGTGTCCGGGGCGCCATGGAAACCTGTTTGACCAGTTCAGGCTTAAACTCTTTGATTATTTGTCCGTCAGGGCTGACAATTCTATCAACCGTGTAGGGTTTGTAGCGCTTGCCCCCGTTGGCCAGCGTAGCCACATAATTTGCCATACCGATAACTGTGTACTGGTTATATCCCTGGCCTATGCCGGTATTGTAAGTGTCCCAGTCGTGCCACTGGGTATAGTGTTCAAGCTGGATTCTCCTCTCCTGTTCCCATAACCTCTTTTTGCTGTTTAGTTCATACTCCAGCTTCTTTTTTTCCTGGTCGGTAGGGGACAGGGCAATTTTTTCACTGTATTCTTTCTCCAGGGCTGCAATTTTTTCATCGATGTTCTTGTTTATCTTATTCGCCCTCATGTTGAATTCCATTGCCTGCCAGTCCGGGCCGGGTAGGAGCCCGCTGCTCTCGTATGGCAAATCGATCCCGGTGGGCCCGCCCAGGCCGAAATCCAATCCCACCCTGGCGATCTGGGTTATCCCGGCCCTCCGGGCCATTTCCTGAAAATATACGTTGCACGATTGGGCCATGGCGGAATAGTAGTTAACCTTGCCATGAGTTCCCCAGCATTTGATATATGGTGGATACCAGTACTTTCCCGTGCAAGCCACTGTATCCTGGGGATTCATTCCGCCTGACTCAAGGGCAGCCATCCCGGTAATGGGCTTAAAAGTGGAACCTGGAACGTAACTGCCCTGAATAGCCCTGTTGCTCAGCGCAGGAGGACGGTTGCGAAAATAGTAATCGACCTTGTCCTGCTTGAGCGGCTTGCCGTTAAAATCATCGGGGTTTAGCGCCGGCCGGCTGGCCATAGCCAAGACCTTGCCGGTATTTACATCAAGCACCACGGCTGCTCCGGCTTGAGCCTTGGGATGCTCTTTTTGCACTTTGGCCAGCGTCTCGTCAAAGGACTTTTCCAATGCCTGCTGGAGATCAAGGTCAATGGTCAGCACGAGTTTATTGCCGGAGACGGGGGGAATGGTCCTGACTTCCCTGACGGGGCGGTTTTTGGCAGTTACTTCCATCTGGCGGTAGCCGTTTTTTCCACGCAGGTAATGTTCATATGTTTTTTCCACACCGGTTTTACCCACCAGGTCCCCCAGTCCATAATCCTCGAAACCAGGCTGGTCCAGTTCTTCCTTTATTGAATGGACATATCCCAGCAGGTGCCCGGCCAGTATCCCGTAAGGATACGAACGCTGGGGCTGAGCGGTTATATTCACCCCGGGCAAATCGCGCCGCCGTTCCTCGATGGCCGTTATCAACTCAACAGAAACATCTCTTTTGATAATAATCGGTTCAAACAACCTGTTTTTTTGCAAATTGATAGCGCTTTTGATACTTTCAAAAGTTATTTCCGGGTCGTCCAAAATCTCAACAAGTTTATTGATAACCTCGTCCGTATCCTGGTCTTTTAAACCCAAATAGTCAAGAGACAGGTTAAAAACCGACCTGTTAGTGGCCAAAACCTTGCCGTGGCGATCAACTATATCCCCGCGCGGAGCCGGTTCAATAATCAAGCGCATCGTGTTGGATACCGCCTGGTTTCGATAAATCTCGGCTTTAAAAAGCTGCAGCCAGGAAATTCGCAAAAACAGGGCACTAAAAATTATCAATACCACCCCTAGGTAAACACGCAAGCTTTTTTCCACAACCAGCTTTGTTTTCTTTTCTTCTCCCACAGGATATTACCTCCAAATCCCAGCCTTCACCCCGGCCCTGGTTTTAAGAAAACCGGTCCCAAAACTTAGGGTTAATCCGGTTTTCATTAAACCTGGACGCCAAGTGAAAAAAGCGCGGGTAAATGAAAGGTACCAGGCACGTATTGTAAATGGCCAGCGGAATGGAGTTCCAAAGCCACAACCTCATACTCCACTGGAGTCCAAGCGCCTTGCCGGCGAGAAAGTAAAGTGCGCTGTTAAAAAACGTTCCCGCAAACATTGAAATTATGGGTATCAACAGGTTTTCGCTGAATGCTCCCCTGGATATCCACCCCACCAAAAACGAGGTCGCACCCTTGGAAAAGGCATTCATCCCGATAAACCGGCCCAGGTAAACGTCCTCCAGCAGGCCCAGCAAAAAACCGACGATCGTCCCCCGCCGGGGTCCGCAGAGTATACTGAAAAATATTGCCAAAATTAAAACAAAATCGGGTTTAATACCGGCTAAAGCTATATGGTTAAAGATAGTGCTTTGCATAACCAGTCCGGTCAAGGCAAAAAGAAAAAGCGTCATGTATTCTCTCATGAACCACCCGCCGCCCCTGCCTTGACGTTACCGGTTTCCGCCGGCAAATACTGACTGCTGTCTATCACTTTCATGATTACAAACACTTCTTCCAGGCGGGAAAAATCAACAAAAGGCTGAACCAGGGCATTCTTAACCACCCTGCTTGGATCAAGCGAGACCTCGACAATCGAACCGATGCGGATCCCGCCTGGATACAGCCCTCCCAAGCCTGAAGTGATAACCGTCTGGCCTTTTTCAAGAGGGATATCATGGGGCAGGTGGATCATCTGCAGGTAGTCGGACCTGCCCGTGCCCACTACCACACCTGGAGTCACCCGGCTTTCAAGGATCCTGGCCCCGACACCGCTTTCCGCATCGAGAATAAGCAGCACTTCAGCCGTATTGGACGTGGTATTGATAACGACGCCCACCAGTCCCTCGTGGGTAACTACAGCCATATTCCTTTCCACTCCCTGTTTTTTCCCCTTGTTTATGATCACGGTCTTGTACCAGTTTCCGGGATCGCGGCCGATGACCTTGGCCAGGGCCAATTCGTAGCCAGCTGCGGTTTCTTCCTGATAATTGAGAAGCGCGCGCAGGCGCTCGTTCTCCATCTCCTTTTCTTTGATGGTGTTCACTTTTTCTTCAAGCGCGGCGATCTGTTTTTTCAGTTCCTCGTTTTCGCGGCGCAGCGCTTTATTATCGCCGAAATAAGCCAGCAGGTCGCTCACTCCGCCTCTCATTTTTGCTATGCCTTTTTCCAGGGGAGCAGCTGCTTCTCTCACTGCACGCGTAACAGGAAAAAGGATGGTTGTTTCCCATCCTGTCGCCTTCATTACACCAAAAAGCGCCAGCACCCCGAAAAGTAAAAGACCAGTCAACACGGCCCCTTTTTTAACGGCCACCAGTTCCCACCTAACCTATTCTTTTATTAGGAATAAACAGCCTCTTCAAAGTATCAATGTTTTCCAAAGCTTTACCCGCGCCAACCGCTACCGCAGAAAGCGGCTCCTCCGTCAAAAAAACCGGCATTCCAGTCTCACGGCTGATAAGAGTATCTAAACCTTTTAAAAGCGAACCGCCTCCCGCCATGACAATGCCGCGGTCCATAATGTCTGCCGACAGCTCGGGCGGCGACTTTTCCAGGCAAACCCTGATGGCTTCCAAAATAGCGCCCACCGGTTCCGACAGGGCTTCAGTTATTTCCTGGGAGTCGATGTTGATTAGCTTCGGCAAGCCTGAAACCATATCCCTGCCCCTCACCTGGTAGGTTTTTTTCTCGGCCAAATCCAGGGCGGACCCGATGTTGATCTTTATTTCCTCCGCTGTCCTTTCCCCAATCATCAGATTATAAGAACGCTTAATATAATTTATAATCGCCTCATCCATCTCATCCCCGCCGATGCGAATGCTCCTGCTGGTGACAATGCCGCCCAGGGAAATAATGGCCACATCGGTGGTTCCTCCCCCGATATCAACAATCATGTTTCCGGTAGGTTCGTAAATGGGCAGGCCTGCTCCGATAGCCGCTGCCATGGGTTCTTCAATAAGGTAGGCTTCCCTGGCCCCTGCCTGGATAGCCGCTTCCTTGACGGCCCGTTCTTCCACCGTGGTCACGCCCGCCGGCACACAGACGACAACCCGGGGGCGGTTCAGATAGTTCAAGTTCCTTTTAAGCGCTTTCCGGATAAAATAGCGGAGCATGGTGTGTGTAACGTCGAAATCGGCAATAACCCCGTCTTTCATGGGGCGAATAGCAACAATGTTTCCCGGTGTCCTGCCGATCATTGACTTGGCTTCGCTGCCAACAGCCAAAACCGAGCCGGTCTCTTTTTGAATGGCTACGACGGAAGGCTCGCTGAGCACAATCCCCTTGCCCTTGATATAGACGAGGGTATTGGCAGTACCCAAGTCAATTCCCAGATCTCTGCTGAAAAACATTGATGTCGAAGTCCCCTTCCTAAATTTGGAATTATGCTAATAGTTTAACCTAAATATAACCTTTTTCTTTCATGCTTAAAAAATTATTGTGCCCGATGATCAGGTGGTCAATGATCTCGATTCCCAGAAGGCTGCCGGCTTCGCACAGGCGCCGTGTTATTTCCAGGTCTTCCTGGCTCGGCCTGGTGTCGCCGCTGGGATGGTTGTGCACAAGAATCAAGCTTGACGCGCTTCTTTTAAGAGGAAGCTTGAACACTTCCCGGGGATGAACCAGGGAAGAGTTTAAGCTGCCCACGGAAACCGTGTCGATAACCATCACCCGGTTTTTAGTGTTCAGGTTGATAACCTTAAAATGCTCCCTGTCCAGATATGACATTTCACCCATTACAAGACCTGCCGCATCTTGCGGTGAATGAACGACCGGCTGGGGACCCATGCTTTGCCTGGCCAAACGTTTGCTTAATTCCACCGCCGCTTTCAACTGAGCGGCTTTGGCCAGTCCCATACCTCGCTGGAAACTCAGTTCCTCGGTGCTGGCTCTGGCAAGATAGGTCAAGCCGCCGTTAGTGAGGATGTCCTGAGCCATCTCCAGGGCTGAACGGTCTTTCGTCCCGGTCCTGAGCAAAATGGCCACAAGTTCTTGGTCCGACAGGGCTTCAGGCCCCAGCATCAGGAGCTTTTCGCGCGGCCTTGTTTCAGCAGGATAATCCTTGATTGCCATACGGGTTTCCTTGATTATTGTTTTTTTATTCTTTTTATTCAACCAGCCGATACCCCCAGGACGGGAATCCCGCAATTGCGAAGAAGATACATGGTCTTGACCAGCGGAAGCCCCACAACATTGTAATAACATCCCTCAATTCTTTCCACCAAAAGTGCTCCCAGGCCCTGTATCCCATAGGCGCCGGCTTTGTCCAGCGGTTCTCCGCTGTTTACATAAGCCTGTATTTCCCGGGAAGTGAGATGGCGGAAAAATACGCTGGTTACTTCCACGTCCTGGTAAACGTCAACATGACCGGAACCGCTGTTTTCCGAATGGTCCACCACACAAATGCCGGTCATAACCTGGTGAACACGGCCGGAAAGGAAGGCCAGCATTTCCGCCGCTTCCTGCGCGTCCTGCGGCTTTCCCAGGACCCTGTTTCCCAAAACTACCAGTGTATCGGCGGCCAGGACAACATCGCCTTTGCCGGCCGGCGCAGCCAGCGCTTTAATTCTGGAAAGCTCCTGAACCCACTCCTGATAAGGAGCACAGGGCTCACCTTCCTCTACCCTTCCCGGGGCAACGCTGTAGGCAAGACCTAGCCGGTCAAGCAGTTCAGCCCTTCTCGGCGAGCCTGATGCCAGGATTAAAGTCATTTATTATCGATACCTCCAGGATGGATCAGAGCTTAAAATAAACAACCAGGGCTAAGAGAAAACCGATTATGCTAGCCACGTTCAACTTCAACAAAAGGCCGAAGGTCACTTTTATCACCAGCAGGTCAACAGTGGTAGGAGCCAACCCAACAGCCTGAAAACTCTGGTTCAAAACAGGCAGAACTCCGCCAAAGGCGGCACCCAGCAGGCTGCCAACCAGCCCGCCGATAACTAAAAGCATCAATAAAACCCAAGGGTTCCTCGGGGCATTATATCCTTTCAACAATTAAGCCTCCTTCTCTTGGTCATCTTATCTCAGTTTAGCACTCGCCGTTAACACAAACAAGCAAGATAATCATGCTAAATCATGGAAAGCTCTCAACACTTCTTTCTCTTTCTCCTTTAAAAAATCCTGCAACCAGTTCAGGATTTCCGGGTGATTAAGCGGCAGCCCCTCCAGGGCTTCCCTGATTTCAGCGGTATCCAAGCAAAAACTCCTGCCGTCAAATTCATGGCAGTAATAAAAATCAACATGCGGCGAGCCTTGGATAAGCGCCGTCAGGGTCGACGGCATATCTCCCAGGGGCGCCCTGTCAATATGGTTCCACTGAAACAGGGCGGAAACGACTGTCCCGCTCCCGGGCTGGGAAATTATAGTGAAGCTTCCCCCGCATGCCAGCGCGTTGGCTTTAAGCAGCGAAAGTCCCAACCCTACCCGGCGCGTTTTTCTCGTAGTGTAAAAAGGGTCCGCGGCCTTTTTCGCTTCCTCTTCATCCATCCCGCGGCCGTTGTCTTTAATCTCCATGTGCAGCCAGTTCTTGCGGGTGTCTTCCCGGACTGTTATTTCAACCCTCGTCGCCCCGGCTTCCAGGGAATTCCGGGCAATATCAAGTATATGCAGGGAAAGCTCGCGCATGTTTCCTCCAAATCACTATACCGTGGTGCGGATATAACGCCCGTCCTTACCCTTCAAGGCTTTTTTGATCTCTCCCACCGTGCACTCCGCCATAAAGGCAAAACACCGGGGAAAGGTCATGTCTGCCAGGTAGTGGGCATCAGATGAGACAACGCACGTCAATCTTCGCTCTTGCAGCTCCTTCAACAGCAGCGGGCTGCGCGGAAGACGAGGCGTAAGTTCGCCTCCATCCAGCGCGAGGTCTGGGGGTATTTTCCCCAGGTGCCCCCACAGGCTGAATGCTTGCCTGTCAAGATGGGAAGCGATGCAAATTCCTCCCAGCCTGTGAACCTCATCAACCGCCTTTTCAACCGAAAGATCGGTTCCGACCAGCAGCAGCCGTTCTAACCAGCCTGTCCTGTTCCCTTCCTTGTCGACAAGGACCTGCTCTCCCAGGCCACACTTGTTTGCCAAGGGAGGCAGCTTGTCGTAAACGGTTTCCTGCAGGTCCAGTACCTGCCCAAGGCGATCAAAAAGGCAGACCAGGTGGACATCCTCTCTGGTTTGCAGTTCCATGCCCGGGATTACTATTATTCCTTTTTCCCGTCCTTTTTCCATAAAAGCAACGACATTTTCCGCTGTATTATGGTCAGTGACCGCCAGGGCGTCATAACCAAGTGCAAGCGCCCTTTCCAGGACTGCGGGAGGGGTCATTTCTTCACCGCCGCATGGTGATAAGCACGAATGGAGATGAAGATCTATCGCCCATTCTTTCATTGCTGTTCCCTGCCCACTCCGCAGCCATAAAGGAGACAGGCCGTTTTATAGGCGCTCTCCCTGGTACTAAAAAGCGGAATTCCTTCTTGCTCCGCCTTTTTAAGAGTATCTTCCTGGGGAAGATGCCCTTCAACAATAATAACGCCAGCCAAATCCAGAAGCCGGGCCACCGCAACCACATTCATGCTGGTCTGTACCGTCAGCCACAGGTCTCCTTCCCTGGCCTGCGCCATCACATTGCTGAGCAGGTCCCCGATATAGCAGCCCTTGATCTCGTTTTCGTAACTGCCCGGCAGCAAAAAGAGCGGGGTGAGTTTCAGTTCGGCAACGACCTTTCCTAGTTTCATCACAATTCTTTCCTGCCCAGTCCCGCCTCAAAAAGAAGACCGCAGCATTCAAACATGGGATAATTTGTGGAAAGAAGCGGAATACCTTTAGATTGGGCCATTTCAATCATTTCCCTGGACGGTTCTTTGCCCCGCACAAAGACAACACCGGCCAAGTCCAGCATCTCCGCCGTCCTGATCACCTGTGGATGGATCAGGCCGGTCAAAAGAAGGGTTTTTGCCCTGGTGAACGCCAGGACATCGCTCAACAGGTCAGCCCCGCACGCCGAAACAACCTCGATCTCGTCCAGGCTGCAGCTTGTATAAGAGACCCCGTTTATTATTCTCTTAATATCCGCCAGTTTCATATTCATTCCCCCCGCCGTTATCTCCGGTCCACTCAACAAATGATTTTATATTAACCCATTATTATTATAAATAAAAAACCCGGCCTTCGCACGGGTTACTTGTTGGCAACCATATTAAAGGTCAGCACCTCAAGGTTTACGGCCAGGTCAACACTCCGGTATTCAACGTGACTGGGAACAGAGAGCACCCGTGGGGCAAAATTAAGTATTGCCTTGATGCCGGCTCCCACCATCACATCCACCACTTCCTGGGCATGCCTCGCCGGAACGGCTATAATCCCCACTTGAACGTTCTCCCTTTTGATGAATTCCGCCAGCCTGGTGGTGGGAAGAATTGGAATACCGCCGATCATCAACCCGACCTTGTTAACATCGTTGTCAAACACCGCCATGATGTTAAAACCTCTCTCCTGGAAGCCCCTGTATTGAGTAAGGGCCGAACCAAGGTTGCCGGCTCCGGCTATGATGACTTTCCACTCGACGTCAAGCCCTAAAATTTTTACAATGTGACGGTTCAATTCCTTGACATTATAACCCACGCCGCGCGTGCCGAACTCTCCGAAGTAAGCCAGGTCTTTTCTTACCTGGGCCGGGGAGTTATTCACTCCCTCCGCAATATCTACCGAAGAAACGGTTGTGACGCCGTTTTTCTCAAGCTGGTTAAGATAGCGAGAATATACCGACAGCCTGATGATGGCTGCTTCGGGTATCTTTAACGCTTTCAAGCCTCCACCCCCCTCTTTCTCTGAAAAATTATAACACACCCCTTTAAAACAGTACAGGATTCGTTTGCGGCAGGTCAAGATTAAGACGCTCAGTTCGATTCGGCCATAAAAGAGTGATAGTCCTCCAGGAGGGCTAATGCCTGCTGCTGGCTGATCAACATCTGTGTTCCCTGCCATGTTTCTTCCAGCTTGAGCAGGCTGGCGGCCCAATTTTCACAGCGACCCGCAAGGATCAAAACACCCGCGGAATAAGCCGACTGCTTATTTTCCCCGGCAATCGACCGGCCTTTCCTTCCTAGTTCTTCCAATTCCCGGGCCAGCAACCCGAACCTTGGTCTATGCTCTTTCATGTTTTCGCCCTCGATGTCCACGTTGGAATAAAGCAAAAGCCCCTTATGCAAACAGGTGCTGAGCCGGCCCAAAAAAGGGGCAATGTCTTCCTCGGCTTCCTTATCCCCGGCCGTGAATTTGAAAGATACGGAATTGACCTGACCTTGCACGACAGCAGCTTTGCTGCCGTCAACCGTAATACTCTCCGCAAGGCCGAGAAGCTTTTCCCTGTTGTTAAGAAATCCTACCAGCACACGGCAGGGAGACTGCCCCGCAATCACAGCAGGCAGTCCTTTTCGGGCCAAAGAATTCCCCAGTAAGAGGGCTGTTTCCCTGCTGGAGAAAGCCCCGGCCTGCACGCTGTAATAATCAAATTGGTTAAGCCGCAGGACTTTCTTTTTTTTAGTACCCTCCCGCCAAGAAGGTGTTATCCCCTCCAGCCCGTTCTCTCCGGCACTGCCCCGGCTGATATTGCCCAGGTAAAAGCTGCCTAAGACCTGTCCAAAAAAAAGAGAAGCCGCAATAACCAACAAGATAATCAAAACAACAGGTCTGCCCCTGCGGCGTTTCAAACTAACACCCCCATCTCCCTTAAATCCTATGCAAAAGATGGGGCTGTTTAGAACAGTTCATTCAGCAGTAAGCAGGCGTCGCACCTCTCCAATCAGGTAAAGAGAACCGGTAACCAGAACGAGGTCGCCCGGCGCCGCCTGCCCAAGCGCAGCACTGATGGCCTCAGGAAGGGGTTCGATTATCTTTATCTTTTCCGCCTCTTTCCTGAAAAACGCCGCCATTTCCTTCCAGTCTCCCGCCCTGGATGACAGGGGTCTGGTGACAACAACCATGTCCACCAGGCCATCCAGGCAGGCTGCCGCTTTACGCCTGTCCTTGTCCGCCAGCATGCCGATAACCAGGATAACCTTGCCCGCTCCCGGCCTGTTTTTTTCCAGCCAGCGGGAAACCGCTTCCATCCCTGCCGGGTTGTGAGCCCCGTCAATAACAACCAGCGGGTTTTTTCTCACAATTTCCAGCCGGCCGGGCCAGGTCACTGAAGACAGGCCGCCTTTTATCTCTTCCTTCGTAACGCTCCAGCCAAGCTCGTTTAATACCTCCAGGGCCAAAAGCGCAGTGGCCGCATTGACCAGCTGGTGCTCGCCCTTTAAAGGTATGAATAGATCAGGAAATGAGTTTTTGCTGCTGTTGACGCAAAAATGCTGCCCCTCAAGATTCTCCTCCTTAAGCCGCCAGTTTATCTCCCGGTGGACCTCAAAAAGAGGCGCCGCTTTGTCACGGGCCTGGCGGCGCAAAACGGCCAGCGCCCGTCCATCGCTGCTGGCCGTAATCACGGGGCGCCGCTCTTTGATGATACCGCCTTTTTTTTCCGCAATTTGCTCGACCGTATCGCCCAGGTAATCTGTATGGTCGAGACTGACGTTGGTGATGATGGAAAGGAGCGGGCTTTTGACCACGTTGGTGGAGTCAATGTCTCCTCCCAATCCTACCTCAAGCAGCACAAGATCCGCCCTGCTGCGCAAAAAGTAAAGGAAAGCCATGGTGGTCAGGACCTCGAACTCCGTGGGGTTTTCGCCGGTCTCTTTTTGTACTTCCCGGAAAAAAGGCTTGACCGTATAAAGCAGGCTTGCAAACTCCTCTGCAGAGACTGGCTCCCCGTTAATGGCCATTCGCTCGGTATAAGAAACGAGGTGGGGAGACGTAAACGTCCCCACCCGGTATCCCGCCTGCCTTAGCGCCGCTGAGAGCAGGGCCAAAGTGGAACCCTTCCCGTTGGTCCCGCCTATATGAATGACCGGCAGCGCGTCCTGGGGGTTATCGAACCTGGCCAGGAGACTCCTGATCCTTTCAAGTCCCAAATTGATGCCGAACCTGGTTAATTCGCCCAGCACTTCCAGCGCCTTCGCGTAATCCATCGAATCTTCACCCTGTCAAAGTCGCTATCCTTTCTTCGACCGCTTCTTTCTTTTTCCTGCAATCCCGCAGCTTTTCCCTCTCTTTTTCAACCACCTCCGCCGGGGCACGGGACGTGAACCCGGGATTGTCCAGTTTGCTTTCCAGCCTCCCGACCTCTTTTTCGTAATTCTCCAGCTCTTTTTGGAGACGGGCAAGTTCTTTCTCGATGTCGACAAGGCCCTTCAAGGGGAGGTACACTGCAGCCCCGCTGACCACTGAAGCCACCGCCTGGACGGGCTTTTCCCCCCGGTCAGCCAGCAGGACCAGCCGCGAGACGTTTCCCAGGTTGACGATGTAGTCCTGACCGGCGCGCAGGGTTTCGGCCGCCTCATCCTCCTGCGCCGCCAGGACCACTTCGGCTTTTTTCCCCGGCGCGACATTCATTTCGCTTCTCAAGTTGCGGATGGCCCGGACCACTTCCATGATGAGATTCATCCGCCGTTCTGCAGTCTCGTCCAGCTCGCTTGCTTCCCCTCCAGGCCATTTGGCCAGCATAATCGTTTTTCCCTCATGGGGCAGGAGCTGCCAGATCTCCTCCGTGATAAACGGCATAAAGGGATGAAGCAGCTCCAGGGTCTGTCTTAATGTCCGGGCCAGCACATACTGGGCTGTTTTTTTGCTTTCCGCTGTCTCTTTCCCGTAGAGACGCGGTTTGACCAGCTCAATATACCAGTCGCAGAACTCATCCCAGAGGAAATCATAAAGCGCGCGCGCCGCTTCGCCCAGTTCATAACGTTCCAGGTTGCGCGTAACCTCCAGCGCCGCCCGGTTGAAGCGGCTCCTGATCCAGCGGTCCGCCAGGGTGAGGTGCTGCGGGACGAAGCCGGTGTCGAAATCTTTCAGGTTCATCAGCGCGAACCGGCAAGCATTCCAGATCTTATTGGCAAAGTTGCGGACACCCTCCAGCCGCTCCGTCTGGAAGCGCAGGTCATTTCCCGGCGTGTTGCCGGTGACGAGCATGAAACGCAGGGTGTCGGCCCCGTACTGGTCAATCACCTCGATAGGGTCCACGCCGTTGCCCAGGGACTTGCTCATCTTCCTCCCCAGGGCATCCAGGATCAGGCCGTGGATGAACACTTCCCGGAAAGGCACACCGGGCATGAACTCCACCCCGGAAACAATCATCCGCGCCACCCAGAAAAAGATGATGTCGCGTCCTGTCACCAGGACCGAAGTAGGGTAATAGCACTCCAGTTCCAGCGTTTGGTCAGGCCAGCCCATGGTGGAAAACGGCCACAAACCCGAACTGAACCAGGTGTCCAGCACGTCGGGGTCCTGTTCCAGGCGGCTTTGGCCGCATTTCGGGCAGGACTTCGGTTCTTCCTTGGAGCAGATCAGCTCCTCGCAGTCCCGGCAGTACCAGACCGGTATGCGGTGCCCCCACCACAGCTGCCGGCTGATGCACCAGTCGCGTATATTTTCCATCCAGTTGAGATAAATCCTGGTGAACCGTTCGGGTACAAACCTGATCCGCCCGTCCAGCACGCAGTCGATGGCCGGCTTGGCCAGCGGCTTCATCTTTACAAACCACTGCTTGGAAATCCTCGGTTCCACCACCGTGTCGCAGCGGTAGCACTGGCCGATCGAATGTTCGTGCTCCTCCACCTTCACTAAGAAGCCAAGCGCCTCCAGGTCACGGACTATCCTTTCCCTGGCTTCATAGCGGTCCAAGCCCCGGTACGAACCGGCGTTTTCATTCATCCTGGCCTGGCTGTCCAGGACAGTAATCTGTTCAAGATCATGGCGCAACCCCATTTCAAAATCGTTGGGGTCATGGCCGGGAGTAACTTTAACCGCCCCCGTGCCAAACTCCCTGTCAACATACTCATCGGCAATAACCGGGATCGGCCTGTTCATCAAGGGAAGGAGAACCATCTTGCCTACCAGGCGGGTGTAGCGTTCATCCTGGGGGTGAACGGCCACCGCCGTATCGCCCAGCATCGTTTCCGGGCGCGTGGTAGCCACCATCACCGCCTCGTCGCTGCCGATTACGGGATACTTGATGTACCAGAGCTTTCCCTTTTGCGGTTCATGCTCTACTTCGATGTCGGAAATGGTTGTCTGGCATTTGGGGCACCAGTTGACAATATAGTCTCCCCGGTAAATGAGCCCTTTTTCAAAGAGACGGACAAAGACCTCTTTCACCGCCCGGGAACAGCCTTCATCCAGGGTGAACCGCTCCCGCTCCCAATCGCACGACGTGCCCAGTTTTCTCAGCTGCTTCGTAATGCGGTCCCCGTATTGTTCTTTCCACTCCCAGACGCGCTCCAAAAATTTCTCGCGCCCCAGGTCGTGCTTGTTAAGGTTCTCGGCCGCCAGCTGTTCCTCCACCCTGGCCTGGGTAGCAATACCGGCATGGTCCGTACCCGGCAGCCACAGGGTGTGATAACCCTGCATTCGTCTCCAGCGGGCCAGGATGTCCTGCAGGGTATTGTCCAGGGCGTGGCCCAGGTGCAGCGAACCGGTCACGTTGGGAGGCGGCATCACAATCGAGAAGGTCCTTCCCTCTTCCCTGGCCTTCTTCACTTCCTCGCTTGCTTCAGCATGAAAGAACCCGTTTTTCTCCCAGAAGCTGTACCATTTTTCTTCCACCTGTGATGGGTCATAGGTTTTGGCCAGCTCTTTTTCAGTCATGGTTACAGTTCCCTCCATTTTGGTTGGTAGTTGTCAACCGGCAGCAACTAAAAAACCTCCCGTCTAATACGATTTAAAGGACGGAAGGGACTGTTTCCGCGGTACCACCTTAATTCCCGCGCGGCAGGTTTTATGCCCTGCACTCCGCGAGCTCTCGAAATGAGTTAACGGTCATTGACCGGCGGTATCTAACTGGTCCCAGTTTTAACACCGCACCTCCCGGGTGACCCAAAGCCCGCGCTTGCCCTGGCAAGCCTTGCAGCCCGGGGCTCGCCTCTCTGGAGGGGTCACGGCTTTTTTCCCGTTCAAAGGTTTTAGGGTATATTTTCTCTATCATCTTACTCATTAATAAAGTACTTGTCAAGAAATCCTGGAGCCATAGTCCGTACTAACCGCAAACAGTCCCGAATATATTTCAATTAGGCACAGCATATATGACCATTTAAGGTTTAAACGCCGGGAGGACTGTATGGCTGGTAAAAAGATGCTGGTTATTGTTTTGGCACTGGCGCTGGGACTCATTAACGGCTGCGCAAAAAGGGAACCAGGAAAAGAAAAAGCAGCCCTGAATATAACCGAAGCCTATCATTCAGTACTCAATATGCCGGTCTACATCGCGATCGAAGCGGGCTTTTTTCAAAAAGAAGGGCTCGCTGTTCATTTAACCACCGCCTGGTCGCAGGAAAAGGCGTTCCAGCAGCTGGTCTCCGGCTCTTCCCCACTTGTGCTGGGAAGTCCTGAAAGCCTGTTTTATCACCTCCAGCAGGGAAACAAAGTCCCGCTGACCTACCTTGCCCAGACCGCGTGCCAAAGCGGCTATTACCTGGTCGCCAGGCCCGGCGAGAAACCGTTTTCCTGGCAGGACCTGAAAGGCAAAACCGTGATCGGAAGCCAGGGAGGGGAACTCCAGCAGGTCATCTTCGAATACCTGCTGAAAAAAAACGACCTGCGGCCCCATCTCGACGTCCACTTGATCCAGAACCTGCCCGGCGAGCTCAGCCTGGGAGCCTTCCAGGCGGGCACTGGTCATTTCCTGATAGCCGCGGAACCCGCCGCGGCCAGGGCGGAAAAAGAATACAGCTGCCGGGCCGTCGCGACCCTCGACGTTCTGCCCGGCCCCCTGGTCACCGGAACCGTGATGACCACCCTTGATTACTTTGAAAAAAACAGGGAAACCTGCGCCAGGTTCGTCAGGGCCATCGACCTCGCGCTCAAGTGGTTGAACGAGCACACGCCGGAGGATATTGTCGCCGCCAGCCAAAAAGCCTTTTCGCAGGAGGATGAAAAAGTCCTGTTGCGAGCGGTAAGCCGTTATAAAACCCTGGGCTTATGGCCCCTTTCAACCGCCATCCACCGGGAAGGCCTGGACAACCTGCAGGACATCATGCTGGAAAGAAAAGAGCTGAACGAAAAAATACCTGTTGACAGCCTGTTGATATACCTGGGAGGCGCCTGGTAAAGGTAGTGCTTCCCGTTTGCCACCGCAGTTTTCTCGTCAATTGTATAACAGCCCCATTCATAAGCCTGCCCCCACAGGCTGTAAATCCATTTTCGCCAAAGGTGGTAATTTATCCCGACCTTCTGTCTTTTAACGCGAATGGGAACCATGGCCGCTTCCCCCAGCTCCTTGATATAGCGGTATGTAAACTTCATTACATACGGCATGGTAAACTCCCCGGTCCCCCTGATCGCGCTTTCGAACAGTAAGGCGGCCGCTTCTTCCGCCGGGCAGTATTTGTCCCTGGCTGACCTGGAGTAATACTCGTTAAAGTCAAACTTATCCCCGAGCATTCTTTCCATTTCATCCCACCCTGTGGAACCCCTGGGAAGATAATACTTCTGCATCAAACAGCTCAATTTATAAACCATCGAGTTTAGACGTGCTTTGACCGCCGCTTCTCCGAAGAGACTGCGGCAGGTATCGATCCCCGGATCGTAAATCTGATAAACGTAAGCCGGCGACTTTTTTATCTTGAAAACTTTACCCAGGTAAACTTCTACAAAGTCAAGGGCCCGTTCGTAGTCCATGTTAGCCTTCTCCAAAACTTTGAATACGTGTTCCGAAAACGAAGCCAGGTTTTGCGACGAACCGAAGACTTTCACCTGCGGGTACCCCCTTGCATGGGTTTTTGATTTCTTTACGCCAAATATTTTATGCCTTAATGCTGCGTTATGTCAAATAAATATTGTATAACAATACATTTAGCAATTGCCAATGTTGAGTACCTGTTCTTTACGTCCTGCAAAGATATAATAAAAATTGAAGGAAGGGGGAAAATCCAGTGAATTTTGGTAATAGATTGAAGCTTTTGCGCCAGGAAAAAGGCATGACGCAGTCCCAGCTAGCCTCAAGTTTTAATCTGGCTGAATCAACCGTCTCGCTCTATGAATTGGGCAGAAGAACCCCCGATTATGAAATGTTGATAAAATTTGCCAATTTCTTCAACGTTACCGTTGATTACCTGTTGGGGAATGCTGAAGAAAGACGACCGCCGGTCAGTTTCCGGGAAGACGGCGAGCAGTACGATCCGGAAAAGAAAGACGCGTATCCTCCCGCCAGGCTCCCGGTCGTCACCGCCGTCAGGGCAGGTCCCCGGGGAGTCGTGTTTGAAAAGGAACCCGCCGCGGAATGGGTCTCCGGAATAAATGTCAGCGACGGCAATTTTTTCTGGCTGAAAGCGAAGGATGATGCCATGAGCGGCCACGGCATCCTGCCAGGCGACTTTATCCTGATCAGGGAGCAGTCAGAGCTTGAGTACGGCGAAATGGGCTTGATCCTGATCCCCGGTGAAGAGGGATGCATCCGGCGGTATTATAAAAATAAGGACAGCATCGTGCTGCTGCCTTCCAATCCATACACTCCTCCCCGCATTTTCACGGGAAAGGAGCGTGCCGGAATAAGGGTTGTGGGAAAGGTGGTCCAAATCAGGAGGACATACCAGCCCGACCCTGTTTAATCTTTGCCTCTTTACCATCCATAGTCCCTGATTAATCCCCCCAGGATTTCAATTCCCCGGTGGATCTGTTCCGGAGTGCTGCCGGAAAAGCTGAGCCGCAGCGAATTTTGGCCGCCGTCACGGGTAAAGAATGCTTTCCCCGGAACAAAGGCCATCCCCCGCAGTATCGCTTCCGGCAAAGCCTTGCCGCTGTCAAAAGCTCCCGGCAGGCGCACCCAGATGAAAAAACCTCCCCGCGGCCGCGTCCACTCCGCTTGTCTTGGCAAATGCCTCTTCAGCGCTTCCAGCATGGCGTCGCGCTTTCTCAGATAACCGGCGCGGATGTTTTCCAAATGGGGTTCTAGACAGCCTCGGCTCAAGAACTCGCAGACGATCCGCTGGGATAGATTGGATGTATGAACATCCAGCACCTGTTTGACCACGGCCGCTTTTGCCCTGGTCTCCCGGTCGGCGACCATGTACCCGACCCGCAGCCCGGGAGAAATTATTTTTGAAAAGCTGCCCAGGTAAACGACCCGGCCTTTCCTGTCCAGGGACTTTAAAGCCGGGGGTTCTTCCCCTTCGTAGCACAAGTCGCCGTAGGCGTTGTCCTCGATGAGGTGAAAGCCGTGTTCTTCGGCCAGGCGCAGCAGCCGCTCCCGGCGGTCCACGCCCAGCGATACCCCGGTCGGGTTTTGAAAAGTGGCCACGGTGTAAACGAACTTTGGCCGGCAGGCGGCCAGCGATTTTTCCAAAACGTCCACCTGCATCCCCTCGCCATCGCAGGGTATGGGCAAAAACCGCACCCGGTACGAATTGAAGGTTTGCAGGGCCGTCAGGTAGGTTGGTTCCTCCACCGCCACCAAGTCCCCTTCCTCCAGGCACAATTTGCCTATCAAATCAAGAGCCTGCTGCGAGCCGGAAGTGATCAGGACCTCTGCCGGCGCGGCGGTTATTTTTTTGCTCTTTTGCAGCCAGGCGGAAATGTTTTCGAGCAACGGCCCGTACCCCGCTACCGGACCGTACTGCAGCACCCCCGTACCGTCCCTGGCCAGGATCTCGCCGGCCAGCATTTCCATCTCGCGCGCCGGCAGGCTGTCATTAGAGGGAAACCCGCCCGCGAAGGAAATGACTCCCGGCAGGTCGAGCATTTTGAAGATCTCGCGCGCCGCGGGATTTTCCATCTTTTCGAACCGTTCCGACGGTCTTAAAACCACCCGCCGTCACTCCATTTCTTTTTGTTCTTTGAAGCCGCACTCGCCGTCATATTCAAGCAGGACAAGGTTGTGGATCGTGTCATGGTTGTCCACCCGGCCTATGGTCCCGCTCCCGTAGAGCAGGAACTTGTCGCCTTTGTTAAAGCTCTGTCCGCGTATGGCATCGGCGTAGTTCATTATCGTGTCGACATCGGCCAGGTGTCCCCGCGACAGGTTGTTCAAAAACAGTTTGTTCATTCTTATTCCCGACAGCCTGGAAAACATGAAGTACCCGTGGCGGTTGATATTCAGGGGGATCAACAGCCGAACGTCCTCCAGCCCCAGTTTCTTTTTTTCCAGGAACAGCCGGGTAAATTCCGCTCCTTTCTTGATGTTCCCGGACAGGCCGAAGGAATCGCCTTTTTCCGGTATTTCATAGTACCGGTGGTAACTGAACCCGCCGTCGGAAATCGAGGCGGAACCGGCCAGCCTGGCCTGGCAGCCGTTTTTGCCGACAACCATCAAGCCCGCCCCGTCGCCGAGGATGCTCGTTCCCAAAAACCTTTCCTTCTCTGCGAATCCGTATACTATGGAGAGGATCAAAACATTTTCCGCCTTGCCGCTGTCGATAAGTGCACCGGCCAGCTCAATCGCCTGCAAAACCGATATGCACTGCTGCTGGCAAAGGACCAGGGAAGCGTTGACTAGCCCGTACTTGGCCTGCAGCAAGTAGGGTATGCAGACATTGCCCCGCAGCAGGTTATACGAAGACGTGTAGATGACATAGCCTATCTCTTCCGGTTTGCTGGCGCCGGCCGCAAAATAGCCGTCCAGAAGCAGGCTGAGCATCTCCACCTGGTCTTTTTTTCGTTCGATTGGCACCCTTTCCAGCCCGTTCTGGTTGACGAAAAAGTTGTAGACCTCGTCCCTGCTGATCCGCGGGTCTTCAATCTGTTCCAGGATTTTCGCCACCTCCAGGGTGTCTTCCGGGAGGTAGTAACTGGCGTGAGTTATTCCGCTCATAAGCACACCTCTTCATTTTGTCCCGGCTGTCTGCTAAAAAAGCGCAGCCAAGGCGCGTCGATCGATTTTGCCGGACTTATTCCTGGGTATTTCTGCGCCCGACAGGAAAAAAAACCTTTGGGGTATCATGTAACCCGGGAGTTTCCGCCGCAGGTAAGAAACCAGCTCTTCTGCCGGCAGTTCCCGGTCCTCTTGGCAAACGACGAAGGCTTTGAGCCGGGCGTTGAACAGGCCGTCTTCATCGGCCAGAACAATGGCGTCCCTTATGTTCTCATGGGCCAGCAGGGCCCGTTCCACCTCCGAAAGATATACCAGGTGCCCCCCCACCTTGACGGCGTCGTCCCTTCTTCCGATAAAAACATAGTTGCCGTCCTCATCAACCGTCACATAGTCGCCCGTCTTGTAGACCTTCTCCCCCCGCTGGACCGCGATTTCCACCAGCGCTTCCCCGGTCTTTTCCGGGTCGCCGCAGTAACCCTTCATGACCTGTATCCCGCCGATGTACAGCTCTCCGGTCTCCCCCGGCTGGACCGGCTGGCTGCGCTCGTTCAGGGCCCAGGCCTTCACGGTGGGCAGCGGTTTCCCGATGGGCAAAAAGCCGCCGGCACCTGGCGGCACCTGGTCGAAGATGTACAGCGTGGCGGAATGGGTCGTTTCCGTCGGCCCGTAACCGTGTATGAACCTTACCTGCGGGAGCAGCCGCTTCAATTCCCTGATCACCTCTGTCGGGCACGGCTCGGCGCCGTACCAGACAGTCCTCAGCCCGTCGAGCTTGTAGTCGCGAATGTTCGAAAAACGGCTGACCAGCAGCTTCAACATGGACGAGACCATCAGCGTATCGGTGATCCTGTGCTTGTGCAGGGCGTTGACAAGTTCATTGGGCCAAACAAATTTTTTCATTAAGAAAACTGTTCCGCCCGCCTTCAGCGTGCAAAACAGGTCAACTATCGAGGCGTCAAAATACAGGGGGCTCACATTCAAAAACCGCGTGTCTTGGGAATAACCGACCAGGTTTACAACCGTCTCGGTAAAGGCCGTTACGCTTTTGTGCCTGATCATTACCCCTTTGGGCCTGCCGGTGGAACCCGACGTATAGATGACGTAAGCGTTGTCTTCCTCGCTCCTTTTGAGCAACCGCCCGTTTGTGCCGCTCTTGCCGCCATCGCCGAAACCGTAGCAGTCATAACTGTCGTCATATTTATTTACGAGCAGAACATTTGCCGCGCGCGATATCCTGCTCAGCCTGTCCAGGCCGTCCGAATCAGTGATCACAAACTTCGGCCGGCAGTTTGAAATAATATGCTTCAACCTTTCGGGAGGTATCGCGTAGTCCACGGGCACATAGGCCGCCCCGCTCTTTAAAACTCCGAAAATGCTCACGACTGCTTCCAGGGATTTTTCCAGGAGTATTATGACGTTGTCGTTATATGACACGCCGTTTCCCTTGAGTAAAAAAGCCAGCCTGCCGCTATAATCGCCTAAATCCCGGTAACTCAACTCCCTGTCTTCCTGGACAACCGCCGCCTTTGGCCAGTCGGCTTTGTCGTCCAGGACCTGTTCCAAGTATTTCACGGCTTGCCTTTAACCTCCCTTTCATTTATGAGCACGAACCGCAGGTACCCTATTTTCACATCGCCTATTTTCTGGTAAATATGCAAGGCTGCTCTCCCGGCTTGCAAATGCTCCGGATGCTTTATGATGATTTTTGCCGGAATAAGCTCCCGGGGGCTTGCCTTGATGGGCGAAACATCTATCGTCTTGTCTTTTATCCCTGTACGCACGGCCGTGCGGCCGCCCATGATTTCCAGCCGAATATCCCCGGCCTGGATGCCGTCCAGTTCTATGCTTATACCGGAGTAATAGCCGCCGTCCAAGGGATTGTTAACAAAAAACAGGCACTCGTTTTGGGCATAAACATTGATCCGGCAGCTGTTCAAACGGTGGACGGCGGGATTGTAAACCAGCCGGCCGTAAAGATCGGAAAGGCTGACAAACCTGGACGGCAGGCCGGCCTTTTCTCCCTCCACCAGGCAGACAGCCTGCCCGGGGCACCGGTTTCCAAGCGCAACGGGCCCGCAAACATTGAAGGAAAACGGGGCCAATTCCGGCGTGGTCATCCTGGCGATCCAGTTCCAGAAGGCGGGCAGGACCAGCGGCGCCAGGGGAGCGGAATACACCTGAAAGACATGCCGTTTATTCTTGGCGGTGTTGTTTTGAACCCTAAGATACAGGTGCCTGTTCTCCGGGCCCCAAGGATCGGCGAGGTCGTCGCGGTGCTTGAAGTTGACGCCCATGCTTTCCTGGGCATCTGCGCACTTTTCGTTTTTGAGGATGATGTCGGGAGTACAGCAATCCTTTTCCAGCGACCCGCGGTTAAATCTCTTTTCAGCCAGACTGTTTCTCATGATAAGGCCGCTTTCTCTTTCCAGGTAATTGCTCATTGAGCCGGCGTTTAAAAAACCGAACCCCGCGGCCTTGTTCCAGCCGGGCGAGCCCGCCCTGTGCCCCATGAAGCTCGCCCCCGCGGTCACATCGAGCGCGGAGCTTTGCAGAACATGCTTGAGGTCTTTTTTCCTTAATTCGGGTCGCATCTGCAGCAGCAGGGCCGTCAGCCCGGAGACATACGCCGCGGCGGCGGACGTGCCGCTTGAAACCAGCCAGCCGTCATCGGTCCTGGTCCCGTCCCTGGTCCCGTTGTTCCGGTCAAAAACGCTGCCGGGCTGCGTGGGGAACAGGATCAGCTGGGCCTTGGGCATCCGGCCGCACGGGCCGCAGATGTCGGGCGCGAAGCGGCCGGCAAACAAGTCCGAATAATAGCTGCTGGAAATGTCCGATACCTCCAGCAGGCCGTCTTCGCGGGGGAAACACCCGCCCACGGACAGGACATCCGGGTGGCACACCGTCTGAAAGAACGAAGCCCGCCGGTCGCTTGAGCCGTTCCCGCTGGAAAAAACGACGGTGGCCCCTTTGCTCACAGCATTGGCTATTTCCAGGTATATTTGCGGTTCAAAACCAATCGTGCCCCAGCTGCAGTTGATAATGTCCGGCTCCAGCCGCGACGCTTTTTGAAAGGCGGCCACCGGGTAGCTGAAACACTCGTCGGCCAGTTTTACAACCGTGTAGTTTATCCCCGGAGCGACGGCCAGCAGGACGGAAGACATGGCGGTGCCGTGGCCTCTTTCGTCCCGGCTGATGTCAAACCCCCGCACGGCGGGAACGACATTAAAAGAATAGCCGTTTTCCCTGAAATGGCGGTGGTTGTACAGCCCGGTGTCCACCATGACTACGTTTATTCCCCTGCCGTCTATCCCGCGCCGGTGAAGCTCTTCCACCCCGGCAATCCTCCTGATGTCCCCGGGCACCCTGAGGTGATAGTAGTCCAGTTCCGGCATTGCGTCCTCGAGCAGCCCGTTGAGCTCAAAGCTCTGCCGCGGAAACGATATTTTCTCGATGTGCCTTTGGCAAAAGGGTGCCCTTGGCTCCTCATCGGCAATAAAAACGTACTTTTCAAAGTCCCTGATGTATTTTATCCTTTCCTTCCTCACCGCCACCCCGAAAGTTTCCTCAAACAGCTCCCGCGGGCCGCTGACGGAGATCCCGACCTCCGAGTCGGCTTCCACCGCAAAGCCCCGAACGGCAAACTCGCTTTTTGTTTCCTCGACCGCTTCGGGCGGAGGAACAAACAGCGCCAAGGTGCCCCTGTTCAATTGGGCAAGGTCCCGGTAAACGGACAGGCCGCCCTTCGAGAAAAACGTAACCGTAAACACGACAGTCTCCATGGGCTTCTCCCCCGCCTTCGGCAATTATTGATTATTATTCAAAAAAGCATCTCTGGATTACCGCGGACAGAACAGCGATGTTCCTGAAGTTGTCCTCGACCAAAATATCCGGGTGAAATTCCTTCTGATAGAAGCTTTCTATGGAAATGGTCAGCTCAATCATCTGGATGGAATTGAGGGAAAGACCGCCGTCAAACAGCTTTGTTTCCGGCTCCACCTGGTCGGTATTGATCCTGAATGTTTCGGCGATGATGTTTTTCAGATCCTCGATGATCTCTCCCTGGCTGATGTTTTCTTTCACCTGTTCAAGCATATAAAATCCTCCCGCCCGTGTAATCGAAAACCTTCTCAAGCCGCAGTCAATCACGCCCGCTGCTTTTGGGCCACGTTCATATCGTCTTGGTTGAAGGTGTTTTTCCTGTTCTTGAGCGAATGGTAAAACGACCGCTGTATTCTGGCTTTTTCCTGCTCGCTGTAATAATAATAGGAGATGTTCCCGGCCCACATTTTGCCCTTTTCCGTCAGGCACAAAGCGTCTCCCTCCTCGGAGAGGTAGCCCGCCTCCAGGAGGTCGTCCGTTTTCTCCAGGATTTCCAAGACGGCGGGAACGTCTTTCTTTGGTATTTTGGTGAAGTTGGGGAAGAAAACCATTACCCTGTTTTTCAATTCCTCGTCCGTACAGACATGCCCCGCTTCAACCGCGTAAAGCCCCCGGCCGATGCTGTCGATGTATTCCTTTATCGAGCAGAAGGTCCGGTAGCTGTGCCCGGCGATATAGCTCATCGACCCCGGCCCCAGCCCCAGCATGTAGCTGCCGTATTCCCTGTTGTTGCCCATCGACAGCTCTATCCCCGTCCAGGGGCTGTCCGTCCGGTCGCTGAACAGGTTGATCAAGACCTGGTTTTTATACCCGTTTTTCGCCAGCCTGTCCATGACAAAGGCGAACATCTCCATCTCTTTCTTCAAGGTCGGCGGGTCTTGGAAATAGCCCCGGTCCACCTTTTCTTTCAGCGCGGTATTGTGGAACAGGTTAAACTGGTAAGTCTGAATGAACATGGGGTTGAGCTCGCGGCAGGCCCTGTCCAGGTCGGACTCCAGGATTTCCATGTTCTGATCAGGCAGGTTGTAGATCAGGTCCAGGGCATAGGAAGGGATGCCTGCCTTTTTTATCGCCGCCACCGTTTCGTAAATGTCCTCGAGGCTGGCCTTGATGTTCATTTGTTTCCTGATCCCTTCGTTGAACGTCTGCACGCCGAAGCTTATCCTCTCCACACCCAGGTCCTTCAGCAGCCTGACCCTGGAAAGGTCTTTCAAACTCATCACGTTGCCTTCCAAAGAGATGCCCCGGCATTCGGTCAGGTCAAAGTATTTGTTAATGCCGGCAATGATGCTTTCCAGGAGGTCGTTCTCCAGGCAGGAAGGGGTGCCGCCCCCGAACTGCACATAGCCGATTTTTGAGTCTTGGAAAAACGGGGTGCGGGAATACATGGCCATTTCTTTCTGCAGGGAACCGACAAACAGTTTCCTTTCCTCGTACGAATATTTCCTTAAGGGTTCCTTAAAGCAGGCGCAGTACGCGCAAAAAGACTCGCAGTAAGGGATGTGAACATATAGCAGCACGGGCGCCTTCTTTTCCGGCGCGCTGTCCAAAAATCCGAAATACTGGCGTTGATCCGCAATCCTGTCCTGGTAAAGACAGATCTTCGGGTAAAACCAGGTCAGGTTAACCCGTTTGTTGATGTCCTCGAATTCTTCTTTTTTCAGCATGTCATAAACCCCCCTCCCAAAGTAAAGCAGCCCTTAAATCGTGAACCTGGAAACCTGCTCGCCCAAAGCCTCACGGCACAGCCTGATCACGGAGGCCGGCTCAATCTGTTGCCTCAGGCACATCCTCCTCATGTTCATTAGGCAGATGGGACAGCTGAAGACAAAAACACCAGCGCCGTTATCTTTGGCGTCCGCGATGTTCTTTTTCTGCAGCTCCTCGATGTTTTCCAGGCTCTCTCTGTAGTACAGCGGCGTGCCGCAGCACAGGGCATGTATGCCGTCATACTCCCTTTTCACCCGCTCTACGCCGATCAGCTCAAAGATCAAATCGACATACCCGTCCTTTTCCGGGGTGTACCTGGCGCCGCACGGCCGTTGAACAGCCGCCCGGCGATTCAGTTTTTTTATCTTCCCCTGGTGCGCGGCGAGATACTTATAGATGTATTCGTGGATGTGCACCGGCCTGAAGGGAACGTCAACGCCAAATTCCGCGGCTTTCACCTTGGCGACCGCATAGCACTCGTCATGGTAAAAAACGATTTCCTCGCTGCCCAGCCGGCTCAAATTGCCGACAAACCGGACAACATCTTCCTTTTTCAGCGGTTTGCCGATATGGATCATACCCAGATGGCAAAAATACCTGCCGCCTTTTACCAGGGTGGCCCGGTCGAACAGCTGCCCCTCAAACAGGCGCGGAACAAAATCGCCCAGCGAACAAAGGGATATTACCGGCCCGTCCTTTTCGCCCGTCCTGATTTCATCGGCCACTTTCGTTAAATTGCTATACTCCCTGGCCGTTTTTTCAGGAACAGGCGGCACACCGTACTTTTCCTGGCACATGTTGATCAGGTCGAAAGGATTGGCTTTCTTTTCGCAAAATTCGTTGCAGGCCGAACAGGTAACGCATGCCGACAGTATTTCGGCCTTTTCCCCTCTCATCAAACGGCTTATCTCTTTGACCGCCTCAGTTTTGCTGTAATTAAGGTATTGGCACCTGACAAGGCAGTCGCCGCATAAATCGCAGTTTTTTCGAACAAACATGGACACACCTTCCGCCTTGGAGGCCGGAGACCTTTGCCGGCAGGCCGCTTTTTTCGGCCGCCGTTCAGGCGCCGGACCTCTTCAAAATATTGATGCCGTGAAGAGTCGTGCCAAAAGTGAACAGCATCATTGGGGAACCGAAATCATGTATTTTTTTCAACGAGTAAATTTTCCTGGCTTTTTCCGTGGTAATGCAGGCGTTAACCTTCCCCTCGGCGCACAGCTTGGCGGCATGGGCATTGGAATTGGCCTCGTAAATCCTGTTTTTCAGACCGGACAGCAGCGGCTTCGGCGAGGGGTGCGCGGCTATAACCCAGTCCTCCGGAATCCTTTCCACCCCTTCCCTGGCCGCCAGCTGTAGGTCGTCAAGCGGCATGTAATAGTGGTGCATAAAGAAGTAGCAGTCTTCGTGGGAAAAATACAGGTCGTTCAGGCGGCAGTACACCGCGCACAGGACAATAACCGGGAAATCCCCGCTGCCCGTTACTTCCCTGGCTTTTCTCACTTCTTCTTCCGGGGTGTCGCAGTATATGAAGACGGCTTTGTCCTGGATTCCGATCTCCTTGACCCACTGCCGGGCCGCCTTGCTGATGTTCGTACCGTCCGGACCAAGGCAAAACATTTTTACCGTTTTTATGCGGTCATTGCCCAAAACCCTTTTGACCGTGGAAAAATCGCAATTGGCTTCCGCAAATCGTTTCAAGCCTGTCCCGTTCATTCAGGCAAGGTCACCTCTTCTCCAGCCCGCCGGGTAAGTGTACTGCCCCAGCCTGTTAATCGCTTGGCCCCACGCAGCCAGTTCTCTTCTGAACGCTTCAATTTCCCCGGGTGATTTCAGGCCGAATTCCACCCTGAAATAATCGTCCTGCACTTCCCTGACATCAAGGCTGTCGGCCTGTGAATACTTTTGGGGCAGGTGCCGTTCCACCTTGCGGTAGGCCGGGGAGCCGGGATTTATCTCAATGAGGTTGGCGATGACTTCCTGGGGAGCCTTGTGCAAATACTTGTAAGACAGTTCGGCCACTCGCTGCGCCTGCTCGTACGTCTTGGCCAGGGATTCTTTGTCCTCTCCGGGCAAGCCCAGAACAAAACTGGCGATGGTGTCAATGCCGTGGGAATACAGCAATTCGGCTGCCCGCAGGTTATCGGCCGGCGAAGCATGTTTGTTGATGTTCCGCAGTATTTTTTCGCTGCCGGATTCAAACCCGATGGCCACCTCGTCTATATCCAGCCTTTTCAAATAATCGATAATCTCCGGAGTAATCCGGTTGGCGCGGGCAAATATCTTGAGGTGCATGCCGTTTCCAGGCATGTGTTTTTCTTTAAGCTCGCACAACCGGGCCAACCATTCGCCGCTTTGCAAAAAGTCGTCCCCGATCTCGAAGACATACCTGACTGAGGGCATGCCGGCCAGGTATTTCAACTCTTCGAGATACACCTCCGGTTTTTTGAACCTCACGCCCCGGTCCGCCCTCCCGCAGAAAAAGCAGTACTGCGAGTTCAACCTGTTGCTGCACCCCTTGTGGCTGTAAGCCCTGAAACTGGCCAGGGCTTCGCCTCTTTCCAGCGTTTTGTGGTTGCCGTTCCTGTACTGCTGCAAGACTTTTTCGTCGATATAATCGATTTTGCCGTCATCAATCGGGACATTCCTTGTCTCGTTGCAAACGACCTCTCTTGTTTCGGGATGCAGGTAGACCAGGTTGGGTATCCTCTCCGGGGGTTCTTCCTTTACCAGGGAAGCGAACGCTTCTTCCCCGTCCCCGACAATGATGAAATCCACCAGCCCGCTCCTGTTTTTTATGATCCTGTCCGCCAAATGCGTGGCGTGATGCCCCCCCATAACCGTGGTTATGCCTTTCTCCTTGGCTTTTTGCAATATGCCGAGGGTGTTGCTGTATGACGCCATCATGGGCTGGATCCCAACCAGGTCGTAATCGCCTTGGTCGATCATTTCGCAGATTTCCTGCAGGTCGTGATACTCGCCGTCGATGATGTCCACCTTAACCCGCAGACCCTCGTTCCTCAACACGTAATTCTGCAAGGCGACCAGCCCCAGCGGCGGGCTGTCGTTGACGCCTTCGGTGTAGTAGTAATCGTCCATCGGGGCATATACCAGCAAGACGTTTTCTTTCACGGCTCCGCCTCCTTCCCGGTTGCAGCCGTTTAATACCGCGGTATCCGCGCCATTTATTGTTATATTTTTATATATTATATAATTTTGTATAATTTATGAACATATAGACTTCTTGTTTCAAAGCGTTTCTTTCTTATCTTAATTGCCAGATTAATTGTGTACTATATTATAAACCACCCTGCTTCAGAATACGTGTTTCCATGTGTATCATTTTTTAACATTTTTTTGCATTTTCTGTTATTATTTTACTCTCTTGTCCGGGGGTTGTCAACAGTTATGTCATATTGTTTTGTCAACTTTTCTCCAGAGCTGACCGCAGGGCAGGCTATCCCTTCTTTTGCGCCCATTTAAAAAGGCTGCTGGCACTTGGCAATGTCAGCAACCTTTTTAAATTCAGCAGAGTATATTACGGCCAGTTATCAAGCGGCAATACCACTCCGCCTGGCGGCGTATTTTTTCTCGCTGTTTTCAATAATTACAGCGGCGCCGGCGCAGTATTGATCAACACGGCCGTTTTTTTCATCAGGGAGAGGGTTTGTTTATTGATCATATCCCTCGTCTGGCTGGTCAACGGCACGTGGATGCTGATACAGCAGTTCTTCCATATAAAGTTATTACGATTTAGAGAAGTCTTTTTTTGTGGTTTATGCAGTGAAATCATTTTTGGCTTCACGACAACCTTCTCCTATCGTTGGCAAATTTACAGCTGTACTGCCTTTTTCTCCTTTAAGTCATTATTCCTACCAGCCCGAGTGCGCCGTCCCCTCTTTCCTATACTAGGGCGGACAAGACCGATACCCTGGCGATTATTCCCAAAAGCCTGTTATTCCCGTCGAGCACGGCTATCGGATACTTGCTTGCCGTAGCCAGGGGAATCAGGTCCTGGACGTAAGTATCGGGGGTAGTCGTTGCATACTCTTTTATTAAAATATCTTTTAACGGCCAATGTTCTTTCAGCGCTCTGACGGCGTCATCCACCGTCACCAGTCCCTGCAGCCTGCGCTCGCTGTCAACGACGAACACGCTTGACAATCCGCTTTTCTCCATCTCTTTTAGCGCAACATGCGGTCCATCTTTCAGGAAGACAAGGGAGCCGGGAAGAAACATGATGTTTTTGGCCTGGAGCACTTTTGTCCTGTCTACATCCTGGACAAAGTCGGCGATATAATCGTTGGCCGGTTTTTCCAGGATTTCCTCCGGAGTGCCTATCTGCTGGATGACCCCGTCTTTCATCACCGCGACCCTGTCCCCCAGTTTAAATGCTTCATTGACATCATGGGTAATAAATATGATGGTTTTTTTCAACTTGGCCTGGATATCCAAAAGTTCGAGCTGCATATCCCGCCTGATCAGCGGGTCCAGTGCGCTGAAGGGTTCATCCATCAGGAGAATATCCGGGTCGTTGGCCAGGGCCCTGGCTAGGCCTACTCGCTGTTTCATGCCGCCGCTCAACTGCCGGGGATAATAATTCTCCCAGCCTTCTAATCCAACGGTGCTCAATACCTTCTTCGCTTTTTTGCAGCGCTCTTCTTTGGGAATGCCCCTTACTTCCAGCCCGTATTCGACGTTACCCAAGACCGTCCGGTGAGTAAAAAGCCCAAAATGCTGAAAGACCATGGCCACCTTTTTTTGCCTGTATTCTCGCAGCTTTTTCCTGTCATATTCGACAATATTTTCCCCGTCGACATAGATCTTGCCCTCCGTAGGCGTATTCAACATGTTCAGGCAGCGTATAAGCGTAGATTTGCCGCTCCCCGACAGGCCCATAATTACGAATGTTTCGCCTTCCTTTACTTCGAACGAGGCATTGTTGACGCCTACGGTATGCCCGGTTTCTTTCAGAACTGCGTCCTTAGGCACACCGCTTTTTATTTTTTCTAGAACCGCTTTCGGGTTTCGCCCGAACACTTTGGATAGGTTCTCAACCTTCACTTTAACAGTCATTTGCGCATCCACCCGCTTCATAAAATAAAATAATTGAATCAGCTGTCAGGTATCTTATAGCGGTTAACAACCCCCTGCAGCAAACGGTCAATGATGATTGCCAGGATAACGATACTTAAACCGGCATCAAAACCCCGGGCGATGTCAATCCGGTTAATGGCAATCAGGACCTCCATTCCCAAGCCCCTGGCCCCGACCATGGAGGCGATAACAACCATCGCCAGCGCCATCATCGTGGTCTGGTTGATACCGGTCATAACGGAAGGCAGGGCCTGGGGCAGCTGGACCTTGACCAGCGTCTGCCAGGTCGAAGAGCCAAAGGAGTGAGCAGCCTCCACCATTTCCTTGGGAACGCTTCTTATTCCAAGGTCCGTAAGCCTGATAACCGGCGGTATCGAATAGATGATGGTGGCGAACACGGCCGGCACCTTGCCAAGCCCAAAAAGCATCATGGCGGGGATTAGATAAACAAAACTGGGCATAGTCTGCATAGCATCCAGGGTAGGCTTTACCACAACCCCCACTTTATCATTGTAAGCGACCAGGATGCCGGCAGGAATTCCTAATAACAGGGATATGATCACCGAGGTCATTACCACGGCCAGGGTTGACATCATCTCGTCCCACAAGCCAAACGCGCCGATCATAAAAACCAGCAGGGCATAAAGCGCTCCCGCCCAGAATTTTTTTAGCCGCCAGCCCAGCAAGAAAACAATAGCGACTACGGACCACCAGGGCAACCAAAGCAAAAACAGCTCAATTTTAAGCAGCACCCACAGCAGCAGAGCTATCAACACATCAAAAGCCTGTCCAAAGCTGTGCAAAAGCCACTTGACAAACACATCAACGTAAACTCCGATTTTAAAACTCAGATATTCAGGAAAATTCGTCATAAATATTTTGGTTGCCGCAGGAGAGTATGCGGCAACCATTTCACCTCTTTCCACCCAAATAATATCATTTATTCAGCGCAGCTTCAATCTTTCCAGCAATTTCGGACGGGACCCACTTTGTCCACGTATCCTTGTGATTCTTCAGAAAATATTTGGCCGCCTCATCGGTCCCGACATTTTTTTCCTGCATGTAAGCCAGAGCCTCGCTGGTGATAGAACTGCTGGTTTTATATTTTTTGAGAAATTCCACCACATCAGGTGCATCCTTGGTAAGGTCTTTATTAATAGCTACTGTCACTTTAACAGCAGGAAACTGGCACATGTACCCCTTCTCCCATTTTTCTTTACTGTAAGGCTCTTCCTGAAGCAGGGTCATGTCGTATTTCCCAATAATCCAGGTCGGCTCCCAGTAGTAGCCCACCCAGGGAACGCCTTTTTCCACGGCCTGAACCATGGAAGTGGAAAGAGCCGTATCCGATCCTGGGTGAAAAATATTATAGTACTTGTCCAGGCCGTAGTTTTTGATTTTTTCTGTTATTATCTTATCGACAGCCCATCCAGGAATGGCCCCGTAAATTCGTCCCTTATTCTTGTCCTCCGGATCCCGAAAAACCTGCCAGTATTTGGCCAAATCACTGACTGTCCTGAGTCCGGGAGCCGAAGCCTTAATCCCGCGACTCGGGTCACCTTTGATCACGTAGGTTGGAACGTACAATCCCTGCATATCATCGTCGAAGTTTACCGAAACCTCAATGATATCACCTTTTTCCAGGGCATCCGTATATTCGTCGATAATGTTGTCGGTCCAGACCTCCATGTAGATGTCAATATCGCCTCTTCTTAAACCCGTAAAGGTAACAGGCGTATTGCCGGTTATTACATCCGTTTTATAGCCATAGCCATTTTTGATTATGAAACCAGCTACATCGTTATGAAAGCGAATGCTGTCCCAGCCTGCATCAGCGAAAACCAGGGTTGGCTTTTGCTCCGGCTGTTCTGCCTGTCTGCCCGCTTCTTTCTTGGCACATCCCGCAATTCCCATCGCCACAATAAAGATTGCCAGCAAAAACGTTATCGGCAAAACCTTTCTATGGTTGCATTGCAACACAATTTCCACCTCCAAGTCTATTCCTCTTTTATTTTTTTAACAATTATATGTTATCATTCCTACAACTTATAGTCAATTAACAAATTGTATGTTGCTGCTATTTGGCGTGAACCCGTGTTCGCACGGCTCCTTCTTTGCAGTAGAAAGAGAAGCCCGGAAACTTTCGCTTCCGCGGCCTGACCACAGCGCTTTTCTCCCTGTTGGCTCTCAGTTTCAGCGTGCCTTCCAAATATTTGGTTATGCTTTGCATGACCCTTTCTCCGGCACGTTGGCTCTTTGCATAGATGTTGCAGTCATCGGCGCAACGGCAAAATTTGTGTCCGCCATGCCGGGCGCACTGAAAAGGCTGCCGGCATCTGGCAGATGCCGGCAGCCCGTGAGGCAAACAACAGAGCGCATGGCCGCCGTTATTAAGCGGCAACGCTTCCCTGTCGAGCAGCATATTTTTTCTCGCAGTTTTCAACTATCACAGCGGCGCTAGCGTCCCCCGTCACGTTAACAGCGGTCCTGGCCATGTCCAGTATGCGGTCTATTCCTGCAATCAAAGCAACTGCCTCAAGAGGCAGGCCGACAGAAGTCAGCACCAATGTAAGCATGATCAAGCCGGCTCCGGGAACTCCAGCCGTACCGATCGATGCTAGTGTAGCCGTCAGGATAATGGTCAATTGGTTGCCAAGTGTCAGATCGATGCCATATACCTGAGCGACGAACAGAGCGCAAACTCCCTGGTAAAGAGCGGTCCCGTCCATGTTTATAGTTGCGCCTAACGGCTGAACAAAACTGGCAACATCCTTGCTTACGCCAAGGTTTTCTTCGGCGCACTTCATGGAAACCGGCAACGTACCCGAACTGCTGCAAGTTGTAAAGGCTACCGTTATTGCTGGCAAAAAACCGGCGAAAAATTTGGCAGGACTCATGCCGCCCAGGGTTTTGACAGCCGCGGAATAGACAAGGCCGGCATGAAGAATACAGGCTATATATACTGCGGCTATTACTTTAGCCAGCGGAAAAAGAACGGAAGGGCCGTTAGCCTGCACGACAGGCACGATCAGTGCGAACACGCCAACAGGAGCCGCCGCCATGATTAAGCCGACAATTTTGTAGGTCACTTCAGCGAATCCCTCAAAAAACCAAACAACGGGCTGTGCTTTCTCCCCGACCAGGGTCACGCCTATACCCACAAACAAGGCAAAAAATATGATCTGTAGCATATTGGCTTTGACCAGCGCATCCAGCGGGTTACTAGGTATAAGGTTTACGATCACGTCCGCGATAGGTGCAGGAGTTCCAGGCGCATACTTGGCACCTTCTGGGAGAATCAGGCCTATACCGGGATCAAGTATATTGCCAAGGATTAGACCAATAGTTACGGCTAAAGCTGTTGTTGCCAAATAATAGCCGAGAGTCATAGCCCCGATGCGGCCTAATTTTTTTACATCTCCGACAGATGCGGCGCCAACCACCAGCGAGCTTAAAACCAGCGGTACGATTACCATTTTGATTGAATTAATGAATATGCTGCCCACTGGCTTGCAGAGAGCAGTTAGTCCCGCGGCCTTGGGCAGGATCAGGCCGATAATTATGCCGAGAATTAGCCCTATTAGGATTTTGGTTGACAGTGACAGTGTTTTCAAGAATACTCTCCTCCTTTTCATAAAATTTTGTCATATCTTTCAAAATGGCCCGTTTTTTCTCACCACCTCCCCGGCACTCTGCTGTTATTTTGATATTAATGCCTTCACTACATATTCATACCAAATCATACACAAAAAATCTTCGACTGTTGCGAATTGTCAGTTAAAGATGTATGCGCTGAGCCTGGTAAAAAATGATAGAATAAAAAAAGCCCGGCCGGCTGCCGGAACTTTCTGCTTTGCTCATTTTTATACTTTGTCCATAAGCAAAATCAATATTCCCTCCACGAATTTTTTTGCGTTGATCTTTCCGCCGTATCTGCTTTTCCCCCTCTCGAAGTCCATTTCTTTTCTGACCTCGCCAAAGTCAAAAAGAACCGAAGAGTACCTGGTAAATACCTCGTCGTAATAGTCTTCCAGGCCAAGGTTTGCCAAATTTTTCAACGCGCTCTTGATTGTTCTTCTGATTCTCTGCTCGATAGCCGCCGTATTCATTGAAATGCCCTGCTCCGTTTCATACTTTTCTCTGAGGTAATCAAAGGCCCCGGAAAGCCTGTATGCCTCCTGTGCCCCGTCAACCAACGACCCTTTCTTTTTCAACCATAAAACAATCTCGACTATGTCCTGGCACCCTGCTTCCCCGAGCACTCCAAGCTGGGCAAGGACTCTTTTGATTCTAACCCGTTCGTCGGGCGTTTCCGTTCTTTATAAAAGGTAGTAGATGGCTACCGGGTAATAATTGGAAAATACCTGTAAAAAGGTGGCGTCCTGGTAGGTAGTGTAATTTACAAAGGTGCGGAATAATGGTGTGAGCACAGCAATCAAACTGCATACAAGCATAACCGGCACCTGGTTGAAATGAATCAGCAGTATTGAAAGCGTCAAAACCGCCATTGAAAGCCTGAAATAACCGGGTATGGGGCTGATATAAATCTGCCCCATGAAAGTTGTCACTATGGCGATGATTATTATTTTTTCCAGGTCCAGTTTGCTGCGCAGCAAATTTTTGCCCCCTCCAAAACCGGTTCTGAACGGCTGGGCTTGCGTTGCCGGCGAGGCTTTACCCCTTCATCACGGCGGCATTCACCAGGTTGGGCGGCTTCTCGCCCTTTAGTCCCGCCGCCATGTTCCGCGCAGCCATAACCGCCATCCTGGTCCTGGTGACGACGGAAGCGCTGCCGATATGCGGCACGACAACAACGTTATCCAGGCTCAGCAAGGGGTTGTCGGCTCTCATAGGCTCGGGATCAGTCACATCAAGGCCAGCCCCCCAGATGATACCCTCCTTCAGGGCCTCGTACAGGTCTTTTTCGTTTACCACCGCTCCCCGCGCGGTATTGATTAACACAGCCGACTTTTTCATCAGAGAGAGGGTCTGTCTGTTTATCATGCCCCTTGTCATGTCAGTCAACGGCACATGTAAGCTGACAAAGTCCGACTCCCGCAGGAGTTCTTCCAAGCCGGCGCAGGTCAGGTCCAGGTCTCTTTCGGCCATCTCATTGCGGGTACGGCTGTGGTAAAGGACCTTCATGCCAAAACCGCTGGCCCTGCGGGCCACGGCGGTGCCAATCCTGCCCAGACCGATCAGGCCCAGAACGGACCCGTGAATGTCCTGGCCTAACAGCAGCATGGGACTCCAGGTTTTCCACCTGCCATTTTCAACATAGCGGACTCCTTCCACAATCCGTCTGGCCACCGCCATCATCAGGGCAAATGCCAGGTCCGCCGTCGTCTCGGTCAAAACGTCCGGTGTGTTGGTGACCATGACGCCCTTTTCAGTAGCGGCCTGTATGTCTATGTTGTCAAAGCCGACCGCATAGTTGCTGACGACCCGCAGTTTTTTTCCTGCTTCCAGCAGTTTCCGGTCTATCCTGTCGGTTAGCAGGCAGAGGATTCCCTCCACCTCCCTGATCTCTTCCAGCAGCACCTCATACGGCGGCGGTAGTTCTCCTTCCCACACCTTCACTTCCGCATTTTCGCGCAGAATGTTCAAGCCCTCCTCCGGTATCCGGCGGGTGACATAAACTAAAGGCTTCATGACCAACATATCCTCCAAATTTTATGTTTTTCTTGACGAACTATATCCAGCGCGGAAAATACCCGCCGCCGTACCAGTAATAATAAACCAGGGGGATGGCGACCAATACCAGAAATACCACCGCCTGGAGCCAGGGGTTGTGGCGGAAAATAAGCCTGAACCCGATGGCAATCAGCAGCAGGGGCCAGAACTCAAGAAACGCCCACCAGATGTCCCAGCTGATCAGGCCCAGGTTGTTGAGGAGGAACACTGTGCCCAACAATATGAGAAAGAGTCCGCCGAAGACGCGCCTTTCCTTCACGGGCGTTTCTCCCCCTTGCCTTTGAACATGATGACCAGGCCAATGATGATCAGGACCAGCGGCCACCAGTTATGCATGCTGAAAAACGGGATGTAGCGGTTAAGTATGAAATACAGGCCCAGGCCGATCAGGATCAGGCCGAATACCTGCCGCTTCCTGGCGTCCCCTTCCGCCTTGCCGCCGCTGCCGGCCGGCGGTTCCGCCCCTGCCGCCCCGGTTGTTTCCCGGCCTGCTCCTTCGGCATCAGTAGGCTCAGCCGGTGCTCCCTCAGCCCCGGTCTTGTTCGCCGGCGCTTCCGGCATGATGATCACGGCCAGGATATAGAGGATCAGGCCGCTGCCCCCGGCAAAAATGGCCAGGGCCCAGGCCAGCCGGATCAGGGTGGCGTCAACTTTGAAGTATTCGGCCAGCCCGCCGCACACGCCGGCAATGACCTTGTTGGTCCGCGATTTATACAGGTTTTCAGGCATTTTTATCACCTCTTGCATTTTTTAAAACACGCAATTGCCCCAGTTAATTATAACCGTCTTGGCCCGATAATTAAAGCAGGCTTTCCAGCCTGCCCAAGCTTGATTCGTTTATTTATCCGTCAATCCGCCCGCCACCCGTTGCTCGACCCATGCCGCCAGCTCCTCCATGCCGTATCCGGTCTGGGCGGAAAAAATTACGACCGGCAACTCAACCCCGTCCGGCTTCAAACCCCGGGCCACGGCCTGCCGATGGGCGGCCCACCGGCCGCGCGGCACTTTGTCCGCCTTGGTGGCCACGATGATGAACGGCAGACCCGAGTGTTCGAGCCAGACAAACATCCTGACGTCATCCCCGGAGGGCGGGTGCCTGATATCGACAATCATGATGATGCCCGCAAGCTGCGGTCTTTTTTCCAGGTAATCGTTGATAAACCTGGCCCAGGACAATTTGAGCTCTTTGGAAACCCTGGCGTACCCGTAGCCGGGCAGGTCAACGAAATACCAGCTGTCATTGATACGGTAGAAATTGATGGTCTGTGTCTTGCCTGGCTGGCTGCTGGTCCGGGCCAGATTCTTCCGGTTGAGAAATTTATTGATAAGCGAAGATTTACCCACGTTGGAACGGCCAACCAGGGCAATTTCCGGCTGACCGCCGGCAGGGTACTGGGAAGGGTTTACCGCGCAGGCGGCAAATTCGGCTTTGGTAATTTTCATGCTTCCACCAGCTCTTGCGTTTCCCGGGCGGCGGCAGCCTCATCACCCTTCGGAGCGGCTTTTTCAAGGGCCAGTTCCAGGACCTTGTCCATATGCTCGACCAGCTCGAACTTAAGGTCCTTTTTGATGTTGGCGGGGATGTCCTCCAGGTCCTTTTTATTCTCCAGGGGAAGGATGATCACCTTGCACCCGGCCCTGTGCGCAGCCAGGATTTTTTCTTTGATGCCGCCCACGGGAAGCACCCGCCCGCGCAGGGTGATCTCGCCGGTCATGGCCACTTCTTTTCTTACTTTCCTGCCGGTGAGAGCGGAAGCCAGGGCGGAAGCCATGGTAATCCCGGCGGAAGGGCCGTCCTTGGGAATGGCGCCTTCCGGCACATGGATATGCACGTCATACTTTTCATGGAAATCCTCTTCAATCCCCAGCGACTGGACCCTGGAACGGATGTAGGTAAAACCCGCCTGAGCCGATTCTTTCATCACGTCGCCCAGCTTGCCCGTGAGGATAAGCTGGCCTTTGCCTTTCATCAGGGTTACTTCGATGTGCAGGATGTCGCCTCCCACCTCGGTCCAGGCAAGTCCGGTAACCACGCCTACCAGGCTTTCTTTTTCCGAAACCCCGTAGCGGTAACGCGGTATCCCCAGGTATTTTCCCAAATTTCGGGTAGTAATGGCCACTTTCTTTTGCGACCCCTCGGCGATGATCTTGGCCGCCTTGCGGCACAGGCCGGCAAGCTCGCGTTCCAGGCTCCTTACGCCGGCTTCTTTCGTATAATGCCTGATCACGCTGAGGACCGTGGCGCTTTTAATCTCCAACTGGTTTTCCTTTAGCCCGTGTTCTTTGACCTGCTTGGGCAGCAGGTGCCTGAGAGCGATATTGAGTTTTTCCTCTTCCGTGTAGCCGGAAATGGGGATCAGTTCCATCCTGTCCAGCAGGGGCCGGGGAATGTTGTAAGAAACGTTGGCCGTGGTGATGAACAGTACCTGGGACAAATCGAACGGCACTTCCAGGTAATGGTCGCTGAAAGTACAGTTCTGTTCGGGGTCAAGAACTTCCAGCAGGGCGGCAGACGGGTCGCCCCGGAAATCCATGCTCATCTTGTCCACCTCGTCCAGCAAAAAGACCGGGTTCTTTGTGCCCGCGTTACGCAGTCCCTGGATGATCCTGCCCGGCAGCGCTCCGACATAAGTGCGCCGGTGACCGCGAATTTCAGCCTCGTCCCTCACCCCGCCCAGGGACATCCTCACGAATCTCCGGTCAAGAGCCCGGGCAATGGACTTGGCCAGCGACGTCTTACCCACGCCGGGCGGACCGACAAAGCAGATTATCGGGCCTTTTATTTTTTCTGTCAGCTTTCGCACGGCCAGGTACTCGAGGATGCGCTCCTTGGCCTTTACCAGCCCGTAGTGGTCCTCGTTCAAGATTTCTTCGGCCCGTCTGATGTCAATTTTATCCTCCGTCATTTTGTTCCAGGGCATTGCCAGCAGCCAGTCAAGGTAATTCCTGATCACGGCGGATTCCGCAACCATTGGCGGCATCTTTTCCAGGCGCTCCACTTCCTTGAGGGCTTTCTCCGCCACATCCTCAGGGAGCCCGGCTTCTTTTATCCTTGACCGGTACTCCTCCGCCTCGGCAACCTTATCGTCCCTTTCGCCGAGTTCTTTCTGGATGGCCTTCATCTGTTCCCGCAGGTAGTACTCCTTCTGGGTTTTTTCCATTTGCTTGCGCACCCGCATGTTAATCTTGCGCTCCAACTCCAGGATCTCAATCTCACTGGCAATAATGGAGGCGAGCTTCTCCATGCGGGCGCGGATATCGACCGCTTCCAGCAGGGACTGTTTTTCCGGTATCTTCAGATTCAGATGCGCGGCGATAAGGTCTGTCAGCCGGTTGGCTTCCTCAATGGTAACAATGCTCACCACCGTTTCGGGAGCTATTCTTTTGCTCAGCTTCACATACTGCTCAAACTGGAAAACCAGGTTGCGAACCAGGGCTGAAATTTCCGGCGTTTTTTCGGCTTCTTCTTCGTACTCCAGGATTTCGACACGATAAAAGGGTTCGGTTTCAAGGTATTTGGCAATCTCGCCCCGGTGAAGGCCCTCCACAAGCACACGGATAGTGCCGCCAGGCAGCTTGAGAAGCTGCCTGATTTCTACGACCGTTCCAAAGGTATAAATATCGTCGGGGCCAGGGTTGTCCATCTGGGCATCCTTTTGCGCGGCAAGAAAAATCTCCCTGTCGTGCAGCATAGCCTCCTCCAGCGCGCTGACAGATTTTTCTCTTCCCACGTCAAGGTGAATGACCATATAAGGAAATACAAGCACTCCCCGCAACGGGAGGAGCGGCAATACCCTGCTTTTTTTATCCTGTTTCTTCAAGGTCCGTACCTCCTTGGGTGAGTCACCGCAAATTGAGACCAAGTTTATCTACAAAATAGATTTTATCATATTTTTCAAATAAACAACTAAAAAAGCCGCTGTTTGCGGCTAGTATTTTTAGGAAATCAATGGGCATACATTGTTCTGGTTTTGTCGCGCGATTTTGGGCTTGTCGGCCGGTTTATGAATTAGGGCCTGTTCTATTATTTCTTCCAAAAACTGCACGGGGATCACTTTTATTCCTTTTATCCCGGCAAAAAGCGACTGCCAGTTGTCTTTTGGAATAAGGACGCGGCTTGCGCCCGCCAGGCGCGCCGCCTCGATTTTAGCCAGGATGCCGCCGACGGGTTTAACGGCGCCGCGAATGGAGACTTCTCCCGTCATGGCGATTTCATTGTCAACCGGTATGTTGTTCACCGCGGAATAAATAGCCGCAGCAATGGCCACCCCCGCCGACGGCCCGTCAGCCGGTATCCCGCCGGGGAAATTGACGTGGATGTCGTAATTCCGGCAGTCAAGGTTAAGCCTGTGTCTTAAAACGGTTAAAACATTTTCCACGGAACCTTTGGCCATGCTTTTCCGCCGGACGGTCTGCCCGCCCATCCCGTGCATCTCTTCTTCTTCCACAATGCCTGTAATGATTATTTTGCCGTTCTTTTCTTCCGCCGGGATGACGCAAACCTCTATTTCCAGGAGCATTCCCATATTGGGCCCGTAAACCGCCAGGCCGTTGACCTGGCCGACCTGGGGAACGGGAGGTATTTTTTTATCCGGCCGGGGAGAATAACGCCCGTAGTTGACGACCCATTCCACATCGCTTTCTTTTATTTCCTGGCCGTTATTCATGATAACGATTCCCGCTGCAATCTGGATGATGTTTACGGCTTCCCGCCCGTTTGTCGCATATCTAACCAGGACATCAAGGGCTTCTTTTTTGATGGGCAACCCTATTTTCCGGGCAGCCTTCTCCCCGATAACGCTTATTTCATGAGGAAGCAGGCTGCGAAAATAGATCTCCACACAGCGTGAACGAATAGCGGGCGGAATCTCCTGAGGCTGGCGGGTCGTAGCCGCAATCAGACGAAAATCGGCCGGCAGGCCGTTCTGGAAGATGTCATGAATATGGCCCGGGATATTGGTATCCTCGGAGGAATAATAGGCGCTTTCCAGTATTACCTTGCGGTCTTCCAGGACCTTGAGCAGTTTATTGATCTGGATGGGATGAAGTTCCCCGATCTCGTCTATGAACAGGATCCCGCCATGCGCCTTGGTCACCGCCCCGGGTTTGGGCTGGGGAATACCCGCAATGCCCATGGCGCCGGCCCCCTGGTAAATGGGGTCATGCACCGAACCGATGAGCGGATCGGCTATTCCCCGCTCGTCAAAACGGGAAGTCGCCCCATCAACCTCCAGAAATTTTGATTCTTCGTTGAAAGGGGAATGCGGGCTTTTCTTGGCCTCTTCCAGGACCAGCCGGGCCGCGGCTGTTTTCCCTACGCCGGGAGGCCCGTAAACGATGACATGCTGGGGGTGAGGGCCGCACAAAGCCGCCCGTAAGGCCTGGATTCCCTCTTCCTGCCCCACGATGTCCGAAAAGGTAGCCGGCCTGGTTCTTTCGGCTAGCGGCTCGCTCAGTTTTATCCTGCGCATTTTTTCAAGCTTTTCCAGTTCTTTGCTCGATTCCTTGGTTACCGCTATCTTGGAACCCTGCTGTCCGCGGAGCAGGTTTAAAAAATATAGACCGACGACAACAATGAAAAATATTTGGATCATCACAAAAAAGCTGCCAAACCCGGCATAATCCACCGCTTTTCTTTCCTTTCAACGTCCCGTGTTTTTTTTATTTTACCCGCAAAAAACGCTTTTATCCCGGCTGTGAGAACTGGCACTCCGGCCAAAATTATCAAAACTGCCCTCTCTAACTGCAGGGCATACTATAATTGAGCAAAAAACAAAGGGGGGTTTTCATGGCCAGGCGTCGCGGTGTCATGTCCGATGCCCTGAAAATGGAAATTGCCAGGGAACTGGGTTTTTACAGTCCCGAGGTGGCGCGCGGCGATTTCGGGGATGTCTCTTCCCGCAACTGCGGCAGCATGGTGAGAGCCGCCATTGAAATGGCCGAAAGGAATTTGAATGGCGGGTGACCCCGGTTAAAAAGCTCAATAGCCAGGCTTTTGCCTGGCTATTAATGTTTTCATCAGATTTTTTTCATGCGCTTTCTTCTTTCTTTTTCTTCCTCTCGCTGGTCGTTACCAGGAGCGGTTCTTCGTTGTTTTTCACGCACTCCTTGGTTACTATGCACTTGTTAATGTCACCCCGTGAAGGTATTTCATACATCACGTCCCTCATGAGGTTTTCAACAATGGACCTTAAACCGCGCGCTCCCGTGTTTCTCTTGATAGCCTCGCTGGCAATCGCCTGCAGGGCGTCAGGCTTGAACTCCAGGCTCACGTTATCCATCTCCAAGAACTTCTGGTACTGCTTTATAAGGGCATTCTTCGGTTCCGTCAGGATCCTGATCAGGGCGTTTTCATCAAGGGCATCCAGGGTTACCACCACAGGCAGTCGCCCTATAAATTCGGGTATCAAGCCGTACTTGATCAGGTCAATGGGCAGTATCTGTTTAAGGATATCTCCCACTTTTATATCCTGCCTGCCTCTTACTTCAGCACCAAAGCCCATGACTTTTTTCCCGATACGGTTCTGGATAATCTTGTCGATGCCTTCGAAAGCGCCTCCACATATAAACAGGATGTTGGTTGTGTCCAGTTGTATAAACTCCTGGTGAGGGTGTTTCCGTCCACCCTGGGGCGGCACGCTGGCCACGGTCCCTTCTAATATTTTTAAAAGGGCCTGCTGCACTCCCTCGCCTGAAACATCCCGCGTAATGGAAGGGTTTTCCGACTTCCTGGCGATCTTGTCGATTTCATCGATGTAGACGATACCCTTTTCGGCTTTCTCCACATCGTAATCAGCGGCCTGGATCAGTTTGAGCAGGATGTTCTCCACGTCCTCGCCCACGTATCCCGCTTCGGTCAAAGAAGTGGCGTCCGCTACAGCGAAAGGCACGTTGAGGATGTGCGCCAGGGTCTGGGCAAGCAAAGTCTTGCCGCTGCCGGTCGGGCCCAGCATGATAATATTGCTCTTTTGCAGTTCGACATCCTCAATCCTGGCGCCCATCTTGATGCGCTTATAATGGTTGTATACCGCCACCGCCAGTGTTTTTTTGGCTTCTTCCTGTTCTATCACATACTGGTCGAGGATAGCCTTGATTTCTTTTGGTTTGGGAATATCTCCCATTTCCAGGCTGGTTTCCTCGGAGAGCTCTTCTTCGATTATTTCATTGCACAGCTCGATACACTCGTCGCAAATATATACCCCTGGACCTGCAACAAGTTTCTTGACCTGATCCTGAAGTTTTCCGCAGAAAGAGCACTTTAACTGCCCTTTGTCGTCCCCAAATTTATACATAATTTCACCTCTTAACTACTTGTTCTTGGGGGTATCAGGTATGCGCACAAGCAGGTCATCGATAATTCCGTATTCTTTGGCTTCCTGGGCATCCATAAAGTAATCGCGTTCCGTGTCCTGCCTGATCCTATCAATGTTCTGCCCTGTATTCTCCGCTAATATTTTATTCAGTTTCTCCCTCAAATGAATTATTCTCTTGGCGTGAATTTCAATATCCGTAGCCTGGCCCTGTGCACCGCCGGAAGGCTGGTGAATGAGCACTTCGGCATTGGGAAGGGCGTAACGTTTTCCCTTGGCCCCTGCCGCCAACAAGAAAGCGCCCATTGAAGCAGCGAGCCCCACACAGATCGTGGAAACGTCAGCCCGGATGTACTGCATGGTATCGTATATCGCCATTCCCGCGGTAATTGAACCGCCGGGACTGTTTATATACAGGGAAATGTCCTTATCCGGGTCCTCCGCGTAAAGGAACAGGAGCTGGGCAATGACCAGGTTGGCCACATGGTCGTCGATGGCCGTCCCTAAAAAGATAATGCGGTCTTTCAGCAGTCGCGAATATATATCGTAAGCCCGCTCTCCGCGGTTGGTCTGCTCCACCACCATAGGGATAAGCGTGGTAAGACCCGGTGTGATCGACTCCCGTTTCTTTTCGTAGTAAATCATAAATCGAAACCTCCGTTCATTCACCGGCATTTTTGATTGTTGCTTCCGTAATAATAAGGTCTACAGCTTTCCTTATCATTATACCAAATTCAAGCGAAGAAATCTGTCCCTGTTTTTCCGCAACTTCTCGAACCCTGGCCGGCTCCTGTTTGAGCTGCTCCGCCATTTTGCTTATCTCCGCTTCGATCTCTTCGGCGGAGACCTTGATGTTTTCAGCTTTGGCAATCGCTTCCAGGACAAGGTCGGTGCGCACGGTATCCTCAGCCGCAGGCAGGTAGCTCTTAATCAAATCCTCCGGTTTTGTGTCGGTCGCCTTAAAATAATATTCCAGCGAAAGCCCCTGACCTTGCAGCTGCATGGCGAAGTTTTCCGCCATCCGGTAAGCCTGTCTTTCAATCATGGACCGGGGAATTTCGAGTTGGGCGTTTTCCGCAGCTTTTTTTACGGCCTCCGAGCGCAGTTCGTTTTCAGACCTTTTTTTAGCCGCTTCCTTTAATTTATTCTCTATATCCAGTCTTAATTCCTGCAGCGTATCGAATTCGGATACGTCTTTGGCGAACTCATCGTCCAAAGGCGCCAGTTCTTTGCGCTTTATTTCTTTAACGGTAACCGTAAACACGGCTTTTTTACCCGCCAGCTCCGGCGAATGGTAGTTTTCAGGAAAGGTTACTTCCACTTCCCTGGTTTCGCCCGGCTTGCTGCCGACCAGCTGTTCTTCAAAACCCTCAATCAGGCTGTGAGAACCTATCTGCAAAGAATAATTCTCCGCCGAACCTCCGCTAAAGGCTTCGCCGTCCAATTTTCCTTCAAAATCTATCGTCAAGATGTCACCTTCGGCGGCCGCTTCTTCCACCGCTTTCAGCTTGGCATATCTTTCCCTCATCCTGTCGATCTCGGCATCTATGTCTTCCTCTTTAACATCGACAGGCTGCTTCGTCAGTTCCAATCCCTTGTATTTCCCAAGTTTTACTTCCGGCTTAATATCAAAAACCGCCTTGAAAATTATGGGTTTTTCTTTTTCAGTCTGGACCAGCTCATATTGAGGTTCGCTTACGGCTGTGTACTCATCTTTTATTTCTGCAAGCGCCTTGTCGTACGCGCTGGGAATCGCGTCTTTTAAAGCCTCCTCCATCAGTATCTCCCGGCCGTACATCTTTTCCAAGATGCGGCGCGGGGTTTTGCCTTTTCTAAAGCCCGGCACGTTTATTTTTTTGACGACCGTTTTATAAGCTTTTTGTAAAGATATTTCAAACTCATCTTCTGGTATTTCCACCGTCACCTGGGCTTTGACCTTATCGATTCTTTCAGCGGTTACTCTCATTGGTTCTCCTCCAAACATTATTTTTGTGTTGCTGCACATAATGAATTCGTGGTTATAAAAGCCGCAAGACAGCGCATCGAAAAATAAAGAAAAGACTAGCGCTCTTTAGCTTAGCACTAATCCTGCCTTTAGAATTGGAGCGAATGGAGCGGAAGACGGGATTCGAACCCGCGACCCTCGCCTTGGCAAGGCGATGCTCTACCGCTGAGCCACTTCCGCGCGCTGGTCGGAATTCTGGTAAGTAATGATTTGTGTCTTGTAATTGAAAGTGTATAACTGGCAACTGGCAGCTGGTAGTTTTAGTGCTCCGGCTGGTAGAATATGGTGCGGGAGAAGGGACTTGAACCCCCACGGTTTCCCACTGGATCCTAAATCCAGCGCGTCTGCCAGTTCCGCCACTCCCGCATGATAAGCCGGCAAGAAAACTAACGGTGGTTGATGGTTAGACATGTCGCTTTAATTTCATTTTAATTTTAATGGAATGGTGAGCCATGATGGATTCGAACCATCGACACCCTGATTAAAAGTCAGGTGCTCTGCCAACTGAGCTAATGGCTCACATCATACTGGAACATGGTAATGATAAGATGGGGTGGCTGAGGGGACTTGAACCCCCGGGTGCCGGAGCCACAATCCGGTGCGTTAACCGCTTCGCCACAGCCACCATCCATGGCGTGCCCACAGGGATTCGAACCCCGGACACACGGCTTAGAAGGCCGTTGCTCTATCCAGCTGAGCTATGGGCACAGCAATACCTTTTATTACAGCAAATGTTATCTTATCAAATATAAGAGTTAATGTCAACCTGCCGCAGCGCAGTTTGCTGCAGCGCAGTTAAATCCCCACAAGCAGCTTTTGCAGGATGTTCCTTGCGTTTTTCAGCGCTTTGCCCCTGTGGCTCACCATGTTCTTTTCTTCCAGGGTCATTTCGGCGAATGTTTTTCCCAGGGCCGGTACGTAAAAAAGGGGATCGTAGCCAAACCCCCCGCTGCCCCGCGGTTCTTCCAGGATTAATCCTTCACATTTTCCTTCCGCCGGATAAATTCTGCCGCCGGGAGCGGCAACAGCGATAATGCTGGTGAAGCGCGCCGTCCTTCGCGGGAACGGCACTCTTTCCATCAGTTTCAGAAGTTTCATGTTGTTTTTGTAATCGTCGGGCGGCTCTCCGGCAAAACGCGCCGAGCGGACACCAGGAAGCCCCTCCAGGGCGTCCACCTCCAGGCCGGAGTCGTCGGCAACGGTAAGAAGGCCGCTGGCCCTGGCTCCCGCCAGGGCTTTGATTGACGCGTTTTCCAGGAATGTTGCGCCGTTCTCCTCGACCTTTGGCATCCCGGGAAAGTCGTCCGCGCAAAGGACTTCCACGTCCAATCCGTCCAGCAGTTTCACCAGTTCCAGGACCTTACCGCGGTTGCGGGTCGCCACGAACAGGGCTGTTTTGTCAGTTCTTACCAAATTCATACTTTTCACCAAGAACTGCTTTCTGCAGCTCGATGAGCCTGGCAATGCCCTTCTTCCCCAAAAAAAGGAGCTCTTGCAGTTCTTCCTCCGTAAAGGGATAGCCTTCGGCGGTTCCCTGGATTTCCACGAACTCGCCCTTGCCGGTCATCACAAGGTTCATATCGACCGCTGCCTGCGAGTCTTCCTCAAAACACAAGTCCAATAACAGGCTGTCTCCAACCTTTCCCACACTAACCGCAGCCAACCAATCCCTGATGGGTAGCGCGGGAAGCTGGCCGTTTTGCACCAGCTTATCCAGCGCCAGGACGAGGGCTACAAACGCGCCGGTAACGGAAGCCGTCCGCGTACCGCCGTCGGCCTGGATCACATCACAATCCAGGGTAACGGTCCGTTCACCCAGGGCTTCCAGGTCAACAACGGCACGCAGGGAGCGCCCTATCAAACGCTGTATCTCGTTTGTCCGCCCGCTGATTTTTCCCCTGCTGGCTTCCCGCTGGTTGCGGACGGGAGTAGCCCTGGGCAGCATGGAGTATTCCGCCGTAATCCATCCCTTGCCGGAACCTTTTAAAAACAGCGGGACTTTGTCTTCGACAGTGGCATTACAGATGACCCTGGTTTCTCCCATTTCAATCAAAACCGACCCTTCCGCATACCGGGTATAACAGGTGGTAATTCTTACTGGTCTTAATTGTTCGGCCTTTCTTCCGTCCAATCGTTCCATTCTCTTTCACCTCATGATTCTTGTGGCTGCTTTATCCGAAAATGCCGTTTCCACGGGAGGCACCTTTTCCACGGGTCCGATTTCCCGTTTAAGGAAAAAACTGCCCAAACGAGCGAAGACTGCCGCGTCTCCGCTGGCAAGATAACGGCAAACGGGGTTCCCTTCTTCCCGCAGCAGATTCAGTTCTTTCAACTTGTCCACGGCCCGTTTCACCGTTTCCCGCGCGGGGTCGACAGGCGTTACGAACGGCCCGGTCGTTTGGGTTATCACGGGCAATAAAAAGGGGTAATGCGTGCATCCCAGGATTAGGGTGTCAATATCCTTTTCACACAGCGGCCCCAGGTAGGAACGAGCCGCTCTTTCGACCTCCTCACCATCCAGCCTGCCTTCCTCGACAAACGGAACAAATAGAGGGCAGGGCTGGGCCACAACTTCTACCGCCGCATTCTTTTTAATCAACATTTTTTGGTAGGAACCGCTTTTTACGGTGGCCTCTGTGGCAATGACCCCAATGCGCCCGTTTTTTGTGGTCTGAAGGGCTCTATCCACGCCTGGTTCTATTACCCCCACCAGCGGGATGTCATATGTTTCCTGCATTTCCTCATAAGCCAAAGAGGTGCTGGTATTGCAGGCAATAATGACCATTTTGCAGCCCAGGCCAATTAAAAACCGGGTTATGCCGAAAGCAAAACCCTTCAGCTCGCGAGGGTCCCTGGGCCCGTAAGGAACATGAGCGGTATCGGCGTAATAGATCAAGGACTCATGCGGCATCTGGCGCAGCATCTCCGCAACGACTGTCAACCCGCCTATCCCGGAGTCAAACACTCCAATAGGCGCCAGGTTATGTTTGTTCATTGGCTTCATCCTCGTACCATCCATTTTTTATTTTATTTTATTTCCCCTTGCGGTTAAAAATTCCGCCCCTGGTGGAACGGGCGTCAAAAACGGTCCAGAAGGCCTCCCTGTCCCAGTTGTCTATTTCCTTGCGCAGCCTGGGAACGTCTTTTCTCCGCAGGATAATCTGGTGAATATAGTGTTTACCCTCCCGGCCCTGTCCTTCAATGACCGTAACGCCGAAACCGCAGCAGCGCAGTCTTTCCGTGAGCTCGTGCGGGGATTTAAGGGTGATCACCTGTACGGTCAAGGTCCCGACTGCCAGCTTTTCTTCGATAAAACTGCCCACGACGTTGCCGGTGGCAAAACCGGCTGCATAAACAACCAGGTTTAACGGGTTGTTCAGGTCGGAAATGATTTTACCTAACGCGACAATATATATAATCACCTCGAAAAAACCGATTAAAGCGGCATAAAGCCTTTCTCCCCTTACGATCATCAGCGTCCTCATGGTGGAAAGCGAAACATCGCAAATCCGCGCGCAAAAGATAAAAAGGTATCCCCCTATTATATTGAACATACCCTTTCCCCCCGGGGTCAAAACATTGTTGGCCAAAAAACTGCTGCCTAATTTAGTATAACATTAGAACCAGCGCTAAACCATAATAAACATCCCGCCCGCAGGCGGGATGTTTATTATTCGAAATAGGCCTTTATCCCGTTAAAAATGCCTGTAGCCAGTTTTTGCCTGAAAGAGTCTGTCCCCAGGAGGGTTTCTTCTTCGGAATCCGAAAGGAAGGCGGTTTCTACCAGGATGGAAGGCACCCTGGTCTCTCGTAACACGGCAAAGTTTTCCTGGAGGACCCCCAGGTCGTTCCTGCCGCCGGCTTTAACCAGTTCTCGCTGGACGAGAGTGGCAAGCTTTTGCCTGCTGTATCTCTGGTCACTCAATTCGCTGTTGTTCAAGGGAGCGTAATAATATGTCGAATGCCCAGAAATTTTTATTTTCTTGTTATCGGAAAAATTGGCATGGATGCTGACAAAAATATCGGCACGGCTGTTGTTGGCCAACCAGGCACGCTCCGCCAGCGAAAGTTCTGTCTGCCCGGTGTGGGTCATGATGACCCTGGCCCCCGCCTGTTCCAGCAGCCTTTTGAGCTTAAAGGCAATATCCAGATTAACATCTTTTTCCTTAAGCCCCGTCTTTATGCCTATCGCTCCGGGATCAAGCCAACCTCCCGGCTGGACGCTGGAATGGCCGGGATCAACGACGATGATTTTCCCGCTCAATCCTGCAGTCTGGACAACTCCAATCTGGATCCTGGTCACTTTTGCCGTATCGTCAAAACTCACCGTCTGGGTGGGAGCATAGGAAAAAGTCAGCTCGATTATGGCCTTATCAGCCTGGGAATAAATCTTTATCCCGCTGATCCCCAGCCTGGTGATCTTTCCCTCGTAATTTCGTTCAGTGGCGCCTTCCAGCTCCAGGGTAATGGTGTTTTTATCTTTAGCGGTCTTGATCTGGTACTGGCTGCTTGTCCACCCTTCCAGCAGCAATATGGGCCTTCCGGAAGAATCGATTATCTTGAAATTCCTGCCCTCGCTAATTGGTGCAATCAGCGCTTCGCTCTCCAGTATTGTCCCCCGGGAAGCGGCACCTGGTGAGTCAGGACTTGTCAGCCAGTTCACGATCCACCCTTTCGTTCCATTGGAAAGCCTGATTTCCAGCCACTCGCCATCTCTTCCCGTGACAGCCAGGCGGTCGCCTTTTTTGACCTGGGCAACCACCGCCGCTTCGATAGAAGCCTGCTGCCTGATGTTGACTGTGCTGCCGGTAACTATAACCGTGTCAAGCGGTGTGTTCTCCGGAGATGCTTCAGAGGAAAGCCTGACATATTCTCCACAAACCCAACCCTCGACGTCGCCAACCGCTATTTTGTACCACCCGCCCTGAGCGGCGGTAACAGGGTGCTTTTCGTTCATGCCGATCTTGGTCACCAGCGGGTACTCCGTGTCCGGGCCGCTCCTGACATTGAGGACCTCCGTGGTCACCGTGATATACTGCCGCCCGTTTTGTTCCGGTATCGTCCCGCTTTGAACGGCGACAGGCTCCACGACCGTATACCACCCGGCAATCCAGCCTTTAACACCGCCTGGCGCCTGAACAAGGTACCAGCCGTTTTTTTCATCGGAAACCACAAGCAGCGTGCCGGACCGGACCTGCCCTACCTTGGCATAACCGGCGCCAGGCCCTTTGCGTATGTTTACGGTGCTGCCGGTAACCTTGACCGTTTTTTGACCAGTGTTTATTTGCACCAGGCTCTTATGTACCCATCCTTCGGTTCCACCGCTATTTAAACGGACTTTCAACCAGTCGCCCGACTTTTCAAGCGTCTCCACTTCCTGCCCGGCTTGAGCCTTTGCCACTACCGCAAAGTTCAGCCCAGGACCTTTTCGCACATTGACAACACTACCGGTTACAATACCCTTTTCACCTGCCCAGGCGGGTGTTAGGGGCCATAAGAAAACAAAGAGGAGGGCAAAAAGCAACGCTTTCTTCGGGTATGTAAAAATCACTGAATCGCCTCCTTCCCAGGAAAACGCCTCGTCTTTGACCCTGATCTTTATTCGCCCCGCCCTGTCGAATTCCCTCTAAAAATGTCACGGTAAATGGTGGAAAAAAAGCGCCTCGCGGCGCTCATTTGATCAGGCTGGTGTTTCTGGCCAGGGTCTGGTCTATTTTTACATGCCCCAGGAGCGTGCTGACCCGTTTGCCGTCGATTCTCAGTTCCACTTTTTCCACTGTCGGGAACTGGGTAATCGTATTGACTATCGAATAAACAGCCAGTTTTTCCGCATCAGCCGAAGCAGGCAAGTCTTTAATCAAATCGCCGCTTAAGTCAACAATCGCCAGCCCGTCCGGCTTGACATTAATGTCCAGGAGTTTTGTGCTGGCCGGCAGGGTCGGCTGCAAACCAGCTTGTGTCGGGCCTTTAATCAGTTCTTCAATAGTAGCCCTGGCAATTCCCACAACTTTAGGGATTACCCGTTCCTCCATAACCAGTTTCCCCGATTTGTCAGTAAAATAGAGGGCAACCGTCCTGGTTTCACCGCTCACCGGAGCTGCGGCATTCGGGTTCTCAATGACGACAGTCGGAATCAACGTATCCGTACCGGTTTTCCCCTGGTTCTTGTTAAACCCCTGTTTTAAGGCAGATATTTTGTCCGTCAAAAAGCACCCGCTCAAAACAGTACAAAACAGCATCATTATTAGTAAGAGGAGCGCTGCTTTTTTCATTTCTTTTTCATCCCCCTTCCTTCCACTCATCACTAATACTTATACTTGGAAAGGAGAGGTTTTATGACAACTATCTTCTTCCTTTTGCCTTTTCACTTTAAAGACTTCACCCTCCAAGCGCGGGCGAAGTCTTTAAGTTTGGAATTGCATATTACAGGAAAAACACCAGGGTGACCAGGACGAAGATGGGCAAAAGTATGGGTATGCTGTACTTGAGCATGTATCCGAAGAAGCTCGGCATGGGAACCCCGCCCTCCTCGGCGATGGAGCGCACCATGAAGTTCGGGGCATTGCCGATATAGGTGTTTGCGCCAAAGAATACCGCGCCCGCCGAAATAGCCATCAGGTAAATGGGATGCTCTACCAGCAGCCTGGCCACAGCAGCAGGTTCCGCCATCCCGGGGTAGAACCGGCCCAAAGCCGTGCTGAAAAAGGTGAGATAGGTCGGCGCGTTATCCAGAAAGCTGGACAAACCTCCCGTTATCCAGAAATAGTGATACGGCTGCTGCACCGCGCTGGTGATGAATCCCAGCGAACCGGTTTCGCCGGCTTTCAGCATGGAAAGCACCGGCGCCATCGTTATAAATATGCCAAAGAACAGGTAAGCCACTTCCTGGATGGGAGCCCAGGTAAACTCGTTCTCTTCTCTCAGCTTCCAGGGAGTCACTAGAAGCGAGATTATGCCGATCAATATCAGCAGCCCATCCCGGACCAGGTCCTGCACGGCGCGGTGCACTCCGAGGATGCTGACCTCGCCCCAGTGGACGCTGCCGCTCATCAGGATGGAACCGACGATGCCGCCCAGCAGCAGGAAGTTATAAACGCCCAGTATTTCCAGGACTTTGCCGGATCCGTTTGCCGCCACCACTTCCTCTTTTGGCGAAAGATTGACTGTGCCTGCCTGTTCCTTGCGCAGGTAGTAAAAATCAAAGGCCAAATAAACCAGCAGCAAAACAACCAATACCAGCAGCATGGGAACAATGAGCCGCAGGGTCCAGAAAAAGGGCACGCCGTGTAAGAAACCAAGGAACAAGGGCGGGTCGCCCAGTGGTGTCAGGGCCCCTCCCACGTTGGCCACAAAGAAAATAAAGAAGACGACCATGAAAGCCCGGTACTTGCGGTATTTATTGATCCTCAGAAACGGGCGGATAAGCAGCATGGCAGCCCCCGTCGTGCCCATCCACGACGCCAGGGTGGCCCCGGCGGCCAGGAAACCCGCATTGACCAGGGGAGTGCCTTTCAACGTGGTGCGGAGCAGCACTCCCCCGCCCACGGTATACAGGGCCCACAGTAAAATAATAAACGGAATATAATCGACAATAATAATGTGCAGCAACTCATAGGCCGCTTCCCCGTGGTAAAGCATAATCAAAGGCACTGCCGCGACCGCGGCCCAAAAAAAAGAAACCTTGGGATAATGGTGATGCCAAAACTCAGGCGCCAAAACCGGAAACAACGCAATCGACAGCAGCATGCAGGCAAACGGCAGTCCCGCTAAAAGGGGCAGTTGAGTACCCAGTGAATGCTCCAAGGTCATTCTCCTCCATATCTTTACTTTTACCCCCCAATTATTAAGTCTCTGTTTATTTATTCTCTCTTTGTTTTATGCGCGGAAATCATCCGCTTTGTGAATATTAGCACATTATAGCAACACAGTCAAGATATTGTAATAGATTAAAGCAATTACTCGCTCTTGCGGTGCAGGAAAAGCAGCCCGCCCGCAACAACGGCCGCCAGGGCGCTGACAACCTGGGCGGCCCGCAAACCGGAAGCCAGCATGAGGCTGTCCGTCCTCAGTCCCTCGATAAAAAAGCGGCCCAGGGAATAAAACAGGACATAGCTGAGAAAAACGTCACCTTCTTTTATTTTAGGCCTCCTTCTCAGCCAAAGGAGAAAAAGAAAAATGCCCAGATCCCAGAGCGACTCGTAAAGGAACGTCGGGTGCCGGTAGGCGCCGTCAATATACATGGCCCAGGGGATTTTATCCGGATCCACCTCGTAACCGTACGCCTCCTGGTTGAAGAAGTTGCCCCAGCGGCCGATGGACTGACCCAGCACAATACTGGGAGCGGATATATCGGCCGCCTGCCAGAAGCTGATCCCGTACCTTTTCAAAACGAAGTAAGCCGCAATAAAAGCAGCTATCAAGCCGCCGTGAATAGCCAGGCCGCCGTGCCAAACCGCCACGATTTCGCCAGGGTACCGGCTGTAGTAATCCCAGTTAAAGATGACGTAATATAAACGGGCGCCGATAAAAGCCACCGGTAAAGTGACAATAATTACATTTAAGAAATGGTCGGCGTTCAATTTTTTACGTTCCGCTTCCCGGAGGGCTAATAACGTACCCAGCAGCACCGCTGAAGCAATCAGGATTCCATACCAGCGAACCGTCAGGGGACCAAGCGAAAAAGCGACAGGGTTAATATCCATTGTTATCTTCAGCCTCCCTGCAGCAGAAGCTGTTGCCTTTTAAATTATTCTGCTAATGCTAATATTATTGATTAACCACCGGAGTTCAATACAAAGACAATTATAGAGCGTAAAGCTGTTCGCCGCGCAGCAGCGAAACCCCAGCCTTTTCAATCGCGCTCAGGGCCTGCTGGGGATTCTCCACGCGGATAATAACCACCGCGTCTTTCCTGGCCGTTCCAATGAAAGCATAAGCGTATTCCACGTTTATGCCGGCCTGTTCCAGTTTCTCCAGGACCCCGGCCAGTCCTCCAGGATTATCGGGAACCTGCACGGCCAGCACATCCGTGATGCTGACGACAAACCCTTTTTCCCTGAGCACCTCATAGGCCATGTCAGGGTCATTTACAATCAGGCGCAGCACGCCGAAATCCGTGGTGTCGGCGACGGAAAGAGCCCTGATGTTTATTCCCGCTTCGCCAAGTTCCCGGCACACCTGGGCCAGGCGGCCCTTCTTGTTTTCAAGGAATAAAGAAATCTGCTTGACCATGTTAACACCTCCTTCATTTTTCTACCTTCCCTTTTCGCCACGGAGAAGGATTTATCCTTCCGGACGATCAGCGGTATACAAGATATTTGCTGCTTACCTTTTTCGATGCTTTGGACGGCTACCTTTAAGGAGCGAACTGCAAAAAATGGAAATACTAAAAACAGTTGCTGGAGAGGTGAATCATCTGATGAAGGCACTTGCATCTTATGCGGGCATAGCCGCCGGCTCGGTCATCTTTGCCTTGAGCCTCAACTTCTTCTTTATCGCCAACGGCCTGGCCGAGGGAGGCTTAACCGGCTTAGCCCTGATCGCGCATTACCTTGCCGCGCTGCCCACAGGCTTAACACTGGCAGTATTAAACGTTCCCCTGCTGCTCCTGGGCTGGTCGAGGTGGGGGGTTTCCTTTATCTTCAAAACACTGCTCAGCGTGCTGATCATTGCCGCAACCGTGGACCTGACCCAGGGGCTCGGCGTGCCCACGCACGACCTGCTGCTCGGCGCGCTGTACGGCGGCGCCTTTTCCGGCGTAGGCACAGGCATAGTCCTCCGTTCAGGCGCAACAACAGGCGGCATTGACGTAATCGCCCGTTTTATCCATGAAAAATACGGCATCAGCATGGGGAAAATCTATTTTTCCTTTGATTTTGCGGTTCTCACGCTTTTTGCTTTACTGTTCGGGCTTGAAAAGGCCCTTTATACCCTGGTGGCCCTGTTTGTTTTCAGCCAGGTGATCGACCGGGTTATTGAAGGGGTTAACGGAGCCAAAGCGGTCATCATCATCTCGCGGGCCGCGGCGGCCATCACCCAGGATATCATCAACAAACTGGACCGCGGGGCCACGGTTTTGCGGGGATACGGGGCTTATACCGGCAGGGAAAGGGATGTTCTTTATGTGGTAGTGGGCCGGCAGCAGCTGCTGCGCCTGAAAAAAATCGTGCAGGACCAGGACCCGCACGCTTTTGTCATTGTCAACGACGTGCATGAAGTTTTGGGCGAAGGTTTCAGGAGGACCTTTTAGCCGCCTGGCCGGAAACGGGAACCGTCACTTTTATTTCAAAGGAGCGGGCCCAGGGAAAAACAACCGTGTATTTTTCGTAACCCAAATCCTGCAAGTGCGGTGTCATCAATTCCCGCAGCTTTTGGTTAGCCTCACCCCATCGCGAGCCAAAATCAGCCGTGTCGATTCCTTCCTTTTGCGCCCACCTGTTAAATTCGCGCCTGACTATGCCCTGGAACAAATAGTCGTCTATAATTCTCACCGCCTGGAAATCCCGGTGGGCTTCCAGTCCCTTCAAGTCCTTGGGAAACCTGCTGTGGTGATAATCCAAAAGCAGCCCGTGCGCCAGAACGGTCCCGATGCTGTTCCCCGCCGTGTTCCAGCCGGCATAGGCATCCGCCGTCTCGTACAGTTTATCCACACCCACGGCCTCAAGCAAACCCTCATCCGCCCTGTTTGTGCAGGCTATATCAGCCAAAGCGATGATGCCGTCCCGGCTCCGGCGGCCCTGCAGCGTATCGCATAAAGACCGGGCATAAGCAGGATCACGCAGGGGCTGGCTGTGTATATAGACCGCAATCCGGCCGCTTTCTTCCAGGCTTGCTCCCAGGTATTCCACTCTTTCCCTTGTCATCTCTCCCGCCGAAACACCTTCGTAAGGAAAGATCGTCTCCTGATCCGCGGGGTTTAACCAGGTTACGGCAACCGACGCTTTTTTCGCCGGGCCGGCAATCTTCCTGGCAAGAACCAGCATAGTCAGGTCATCCGCCCCGTGAATGAATTTTATTCTCTCCCCCAGGCCTTTTTGCGCGGCTGCGGCCTGCAGCCTTTCGAATACCCTGCTGTTTAACCCGTAAGGAACCGCATCGTCAATCCCCACCACCAATTCTTTGCAAAGGCTGGCCTGCGTCAGATCAAACAGGGCGCCTGCCAGGTTTTCAGCTCCCTGATAGACTGCCTTGTAGGACGCCAGGATTTGTGGGGGCAGTTTTCTTTCCAGCCTGGAGACCTCAACCCGCAAGAACGCTTCTTCCTTTTCCGTAAACTGCTGGCGATCATCATTTTCAAGCCTGCCGACCAATTCTGCCCAGCGCGCCAAATCTTCACGGTAGTTCCACAGATCTGTGAACTGGCTGGGAAGGTGACGCGGCACTATATATAGAAGTGTAATATCTTTGTTTTTATTATTTTTTAAAAATGTCGCCAGCCGGTCAAGCCTGCTTCTTAGATCGCTGTAAGAAGCAGCATCCCTGGAAGCAATAAGCCCCCCATTAATTATTTCGTTAACGCTGATGACCATTTTCCCCGCCAGGTCCCGGTTTTCCTCCAGCCACGCCAGCAACTCGTCTGCCGGCGCAGGCTTCAAATACAAATCAAGTTTTTCCGGGGGCGGCAGGATTACTTCCGCACCGCCGAGTTTCCCCAGCATTTGCGCGTACTGGGTGTTAACCGGCCGGCTGTCCAGGGGCACGAGAAGAATAACCTGGCGGGCGTACCGGAATAAAGAAAGGTAAGCAATAACTACGGCCGCAAAGATAATCAGGCTCGTCAGGACCAGGATGCGTTTCACGGGAACCTCCTTATGGCGAGCTTTACCTTTCTTTATTATAACAGGAATGCAAACAGTTAAACACTATCCAGGTCGGCAAAAGAACCCATTTCATTGATTATTTTACAGGCCGCATCAATGAGGGAAAAAGCCAGGGCGGCACCCGTCCCTTCTCCGAGGCGCATGTTCATCAGGAGCAGCGGTTCCATTTCCAGCTTCTCCAAAACCAGCCTGGCCCCTTTTTCCGCCGAAAGGTGCGATGGAATGAGGTAGTTTCTTACCAGGGGGTTCAGCCTGACCGCAGCCAGCGCGGCTGTCCCCGCAATAAAACCGTCAATGACGACGGCTGTCCTGCGGGCTGCAGCAGCGAGGCAGCACCCGACCAGGCCGGCGAGATCAAGACCGCCCACCTTAGCCAGAACGTCTATGGGATCGCGCCCATCAGGCCGGTTAACGGCAAGCGCCTCCCTGACAGCCTTCAACTTTAAGCGGTAAGCCTCATCGCCGCCTCCCGTCCCTGCTCCCACCACCTCTTGGGGGCATACGCCGGTCAACCCCGCCAGGACAGCAGCAGTAGTGGTGGTATTGCAGATACCTACTTCGCCGGTACCCAGCACCCCTATCCCGCTTTCAATAAGGAAATTGGCCGCTTCAATCCCCACTTCAACAGCCCTGATCGCTTCCTCCCTGGTCATAGCCGGACCCTTGACGATATTGCCAGTGCCGTTCTTGATTTTTCTCGACAGGATGTGTTCGCCTCGAACTTCGCCCTTTATCCCCACATCTACAACCAGCAGGCGGCAGCCGGCATGCCGCGCCAGCACAGAAACGCCAATCAGGCCTGGTCCGGCCAGTTCCGCCACAACCCTGGTGATTTCCTGGGGATAGGTGTGAAAACCTTCTTCATAAACACCGTTGTCAGCAGCCATCATGACGATACCCTTAGGCCTGACCCGGGGAAGAGTCTCGCCGTAAATCCCGGCCAACTGGACCGCCAGGTCCTCAAGTTTACCCAGGCTGCCCGGCGGCTTCAGCAAGCCGTCCAGCCTGTCACGGGCTTTGGCCATAGCTGTTTCGTCAAGCGGAGCAATGTTGTTCAAGGTTTCGGCCATCAGTTGATCCATATGCACCTTCTCCTTTAAATGTTTTACTTCATTAATTTAAAAGTCCACGGTACTATTACCGTGGACTTTGCCATCATCCATGTTTTTGATTCATTCAGGCAGGTCTCCTGGCTCTGGCTCCTCGCCTGCTGTGACCTTCCCGCAAAACGCGGTGGCAGTCTGCATACTGCAGCACAGCGGCTCCCCAGTTACAGTGGCGGGTCCGCCGGGGATTTGCACCCCGTTCCCTATTCTCCCCTAAGGGCACCTGGATGAGTGATTGTTATTCATTTGCCCCAGCGCGTATGCGCGCATATCAATGTATATTATAATTCGTTTTTTCCGCTTTAACAACCCCTTGAAAACTGTTCAATACGATTCGCCGCACAGCCTTTTAATCAGGGCAATTTCCCCGGCGTAACCCTCGTTATCGTTAGGTGTCTCCAGGATAAGGGGTATTCCCCGCAAATCCCTGTCGCAGGCTATTTCCTTGATAACCTCCAGACCAAGAACGCCCTCGCCGAGTTTGGCATGGCGGTCGCGTCTTGAGCCGGTTGGGAACACGGAATCATTGAGGTGCACAACTTTCAACCTTCCCAGGCCGATTTTGCGGTCAAACTCTTCTTTCACTTTTTTCCACTTCGAAAGGTCATAACCGGCCGCAGTAAGATGGCAAGTATCCAGGCAAATGCCCAGCTGCGGGTGATTGCCGCACTCTTCGAGAATAGCGCGAAGCTGGTCAAAGCTATGGCCCAGTTCGGATCCTTCCCCAGCCATCCCTTCGATGAGAATGCTCACGTCCCCCGGAAGAACCGGCAGGAGCTCCCTAAGCCCCTGCCCAACAAGCATCAGGCCAGTTTTTTCTTCCTGCCCGCCGTGGGTCCCCGGGTGCAGCACAAGATACGGCGCTTTCATTTGACTAGCCCTGAGCATATCATCCTTTAAAGTGCTGATGGTGAATTCTCTTACCTCTGACCTGGGCGATGCCAGGTTATATGTATAGGGCGCGTGGGCCACAATAGGCCCGAATTTATGTTCTTCCATCAGCACGAAGCCCTTTTCGAGGTCGTTTTCCTCCAGCCGCCTGGCGCTGCCGCCGCGGGGATTTCTGGTAAAAAACTGAAACGTATTTGCCGTCATTTCCGCTGCTGCGGCTGCTGCTCCCGACAGTCCCCTGGAGATGGAGACATGCGCGCCGATAATCATGAAAGGACTCCCTCTTTCCAAACTAATGCTTTTGTTCCAGTTCAAGCAGCCAGGCCTTTCTGGCAATGCCCGCTCCGTATCCGACCAGCCGCCCGTCATGCCCTACCACCCTGTGGCAGGGAACTATAACGGCCAGCGGATTGCGGTTGCTGGCCTGGCCCACAGCGCGGCAGGCTCTGGGACTGCCGGTCCTTTTAGCCAGCTCCCCGTAGCTGATCCTCTCGCCGTATGGTATGCCGGCCATTTCACACCAAACCTTTTCCTGAAAAGACGTTCCGCTAAAAGAGTAAGGGATCTGGAAAACCTTGAGTCCTCCCCGGAAATAAGCTGCAAATTCGCTGCCGGCCCAGGTAAGAAGCGGCGTGTTTTTACCAACAAGCTCGAATCCTGCCGGGATAAAATTCTGTTCCCCATCGTGAAAACCGGCAAAACGCAAGCACTTTTCATCGGCTATCAACCTAAAAGTGCCCAGAGGGCTGTCGATATCCCGGTAATACAGCGTTTCTTTCTTTTTTATCCCCGCCACGGCAGGACTTCCCTCCTATCACCCGCACATCCCGCGATAAATAAGGTAAAGCGCGCTCCATAACGCCGCTGCTCCCAGCAGCCTGTATAACCAGGTTTTGAATTTTTTCGAGCGGGTTATCCCGTGATAAACCGCTGCGGCACCCAGGACCCCCAAGGCTACGCTGGCCAGCGCCAGAAAATATCCCCAGGTTGTCGGCTCCCGCAAGCCCCACTCGACTTTCATGCTCCTGGCAATCAAAAAAGCAAAGACCACAAGAACAGGCGCCAGAACATATTTTCTTTTTCTTTCCTTTGCCTGGTAACAACCTTCGCATATCCAGCGGGCGTGAAAAACGTTGTGCCAGCGGTTCACCGCATGTTTATGCGTTTCGCAAATTGCCAGCCCGCAGATGCCGCAGCGCTCCGTGGCTTTTTCTTCGCAGTAATGGCAGCGTGCCATCCCGGTCAGCCTCCCGTTCATATTGTCAACAGCTCGAATGGTTTGCTATAAACCGCCTTCCAGGATAAACTCCAATAAATCCTGCAGCGACCCCTCGCGGTCCGCCTGCGTCGATGACCTGCCTTTATCGACCAAGTAATCGGTTACCAGGAACGTCCTGACGCCCAGTTCGCCTGCCGCCAGGTCCTCTTCGCGGTCATTGCCGACCATCCAGCAGTCTTCCGGCTTCAGACCCAGCCTCTCAAAAATATCCCGGTAATAGAGAAGGTTAGGCTTGCAGGCGCGGCTTGTCTCATAGCTGGTCACGAGCCGCCAGGGGAAACGATCTATACCTGCCCAGCGCATCCGTTCTTCAACGGCCGCGAGCGGGAAAAGGGGGTTTGTCGCCAGGACCACCTCCCGGCCGGCGGCGAGGACGGCTTCCACGACGCGCGAGGGTAACCCGCTTGGTTTGACACATTTCTTAAGTTTCTTGAATTCAGTGGAGTAGAACCTTTCCAAAACCGGATAAACATCTTCCTTTTCCAATTTCAACGCGGGAAGAAAATGTTTCATGAAGAGTTCCTCATTTGTACAGGACCCGTCGTTCCGCATCATGATCGCGGTGCATCTTAAGAGTTCTTCGATAAAGGCCTCCGGGCTGGCCAAACAGGAGCAGTAACTAGAAATTGCCTCCAGGTAAGACTTGAAAAACTCGTTGAACTCAACCGGCAAAAGCGTCCCGTCGAGATCGAAAAGCACAGCCTTCATGTGATCCTCCAACATCTGAAATCACATTCATTATAAACGATTAAACTCAAACAAGAAACACCCCCTTTTTGAGGGAGTGTTTCTTGTTTGAGTTTAATCTTCTCCCGGTTCATCCGCAGCGGCATTTTTTTTGGGAAATTCATATATCCTGCACTCTTCTTTTTTTAAACTGTCACTTTCGTGCTTCTGGACAGCCTGTTCAAAAACGTCCCCGCTGGCCAGGTTGATAATCCGTGTAATTTCGTTGATTCCGTCAACATCATTCTCCACCACAAACTCACCGGCAGGGGATCTCAGGTCGATCAGGTTGTTGATCAATGCCTGCAGCATTTCTTTGGACAGAGTTATACGAACATGCGCCATGCGGTACTCCCCCAAAAAGGTGTTTCTAATTCATTATAGAAAAGAACGTGTTAAGTGCTACTTAAAAATGAACTAAAAATGATAACGACCCGTCATCAGCTGCAGTCCCCGAAAAGTAAAATAACATTAGCGTGGCTGAGCATCCACGCTAATGCTGCGTAATTTTTTTCTTCCCTATCCTGAGCACTATACCCGCAAGCATATTCTTTTCTTCTTCACTTGCGTTCTCCCAAATCTCTTTTATCAGCGCTTCCTCGACATTATCGGGCTTCACAAAATGTCCCAGCAAGTTCCCCATGCTGACCATTCCCTTAATCATCATTTCATCGGTCAGCCCGTGCGCCAGGCCGTCGCGAATGGCGGCGGAAAGCTCTGCGGGAAAACGCTCAATCGATTGGTTCATCATACTCACCCCCCTGTTATATCTTGCCCTGTTTGTTTTGCAATATCCTTTCTTTCCTCTTTACCATGAACCCCGTTCCGCCCTGCAACATAAAATACATAGGTGAAACGGGAGGTGTAAGCATGTATAAACAATTTCAAAAGGACTACCAGTTTCCCCTGGATAATAAGATAACGATACTCGGGCTGCGTGTTGAAACGGGACCCCAGCCGCTGCACGACATCTCGCCAGATACGCTGAAACTAAAAGACAACTGGAAAATTCAAATTGTCTATAAACCTTACGACAGCGGCAGACAGTCGGTACCCCTCTTGCTGGAATTGCCTGTTCTCTGGGAAGATGAGTTGAATTGGGTAGGCAATTTGCCGGCGGCGCTTTCTATCTCGTATAAAAAGAAACCGCGAAGCGTTTCCGCCTTCCTTCAGGAAACATCCTCGAAAAAGTACTCATTATACCTGACCCTGGAAACATTGATCGAAATCGATTTTGTGGAAAGCGCCCCCGCAAATGAGCAGGATCCCGGAACAGAAACAGTAACAAAAAAAGAAAAAGAACCAAGGGAAAGAACATTGGAAGATAAATTAATCCAGCTTTCCGGGCAAATTGACGAACTTGTTAAAAAAGTGACCAGCCTTGAAAAAAAAATGAACTTTTCCCACGCCGCCGAAGGCAGGATCGGCGGTTATGTGCTGGACTCCTTCACTATGATACCTATCGGCAAATGCATCATTGAATTCTGCCCAAAAGACAGCATAGAAGCGAGCATCAAAATTGCCACAGACGGCCGTGGTTTTTACTCAGTCAGGGGCATTGCTCCGGGAACCTATGATCTAAAAATAAAGCACCCCCGCTATGCACCTCTCGCTATCAAAGACTACGTCATCAACGAAGGCGACAACAAATACCAGGACTTCTTATTGCGCAGGGCTTGAAAGGAGGTAAATCATGGGTACCAGTGAAATGCTGCAGCGCTCTATCACGTATGAAGAAGCCATCCTGAGGAACTACAAGCAATACGTGGAACAGGCCGGGTCGACGGAAGCAGGCGACCTTTTCGCTCAACTCATCGAGGAAAAAACCGGCCAGATAGAAAGATTGAGAGCTGTGCTGAAAAAATATTGCAAGCCTTGAGGTTCGCACCGCCAGCGTCCCAAGTTGTGGGAAAAAACGGTGATGGAACCATTCGCTACGATAAAAGGAGACGCCCGGCATTAGGCGTCTCCTGCTCTTTATAAGGCGCGCCTGATAAAGTTAAGCACGTTTTTCCTGTGCCTCTTTAAGAGCAAGCACCCTAACCACCAGAGTAAAACAACCGCTGCGATCCCATTGATTAAAGAGCCTATCACAAAGGCTTTGCCGAGGATAAGAACATCCCGCCATCCCAGATGGGACATTTTTTTGACGGCAAAACAAAGGTTGTGGCGGGCGGGTTGAACAAAAAAATCCCCAACAAGAAAATTAAAATAAAAAAAGAGAGGAAAAAGAGGCATCGTCAGCGCCCAGGCCAGGGTGGCCGCAGCGAGGTTGGTCCTGAACAGGCCGGAAAGGGCAGCCGTAAAAAGAGCGCCAAGACCGCAGGTGGGATAAAAATGAACAGCGGTGCCCAGAGCGATCCCTCCCGCTACAGACTTCGGAGAATCATGAAGGCGGCAGAGCCTTATTAAGTAATACTTTAACCGTCGCCTGTAGATCAACTGTTCCCCTCCTTATTTTAATGTTAACTTTTTATAATGTTAATTTATTCTATCTTTTTGTTAATAATCCCTTTTAGAAATATATTAATAAAAAGATTTTTTAAATGAATTATTACCATATATCTATTATCCAATCTATTTTCAGGTTTGGTCGATCAGGCGAGGCAGTTCCAATAGGCCGTGTCCCTGCTGCTCCCTGCCAAGGTTTTCCAAAATAACAGCCTTTTCCGACATCATCTCCCTAAGGCGGGAGGAAGGCAGCGGTCCGTAATAATTAATAATGTCGGCCACGGCGCCGGTTACGTGCGGTGCGGCGAAAGAAGTACCGCTTTTTCTTGAATAGCCCGTTCCCAGCCAGTCCGAATAAACGTCCACTCCCGGAGCACAAAAGTTGATTTCCAGGCCATAGGATGAAAAACTGGCCAGCTGGTCGTTTTTATCAATCGCCGATACGGCAATAACCTCCGGCAAACGCGCCGGAAAATTAACCTCCTGACCATCGTTTCCCGCAGCGGCGACCATCAGGATGCCCCTGGCGTGAACGGCTTTGACGGCACGAATAATGGCTTCGCTGGTCTCAGACGTTGAAAAACTCATATTAATCACGCTGACCTGCCTCCTTATTAACCAGTCCATCCCTTCAACGATATCGGAAAGGTTGCCGCTCCCATCCTTTTTAAAAGCCTTTACAACGTAAAAGTCGACATAGGGGTTAATCCCCACCATCCCGTTAACGTTGCAGGCTCCGATAATCCCGGCGATGTGAGTGCCGTGCCCGTAGTCGTCCAGGAAGCTTGCCTGGCCGTCTAGGGTACTGGTGCCGTCGCGAACGTTTCTCCGCAAATCGGGATGATAATAGTTTATTCCCGTGTCAATGATCCCGACGCGAACCCTTCTTTCTTTCAACTTGCCCCAAACCTTGGGCGCGCCGATCCGTTTCAGCCCCCAGTCCACGATCCTGCCGCCTTTGACCGGTGCGGGCGGGGCCACAGGGGGCAGCTGAACAGGTTTTGGAAATGCTGGAAAAGGAAAAATCGACCTTGGAGCAACCAATGCCGGGAAAAGGCAGAGCTTGAACGTAATATCGTCTTCCACCCTGACTTTTTCCGATAAAATGCGAGCCTCAGCCAGGACGTTTCCTTCTTTTGGGAACTCGCAGAGGTACCCGTTGATCAGGGGCAGTTCTTTTATTATCCTGCCGTCGGAAGCTTTGAGAGCTTCGCGCAAATCAGATAAATAAGCGGCATCCCGGGCCGTTACGACCTTCCTGACCCAGGTTTCTTTTTTTTCTTGAGCTGGCATTTTTTCGTTCCCCTTCCTGACATAAAATAAACTTTCCATTTACCTTATGCCGGGAAAAGGGAATTGGCTACATTGAAGGGGACAACGCGTTTGTTTTATTGGTATAATTGTTTTAATACAAGGCAGGGAGTGAAGATAATGAAAAAACTTTACAAATTGCCGGTATTTGTCTTTTTAGCCCTTTGTTTAGCCGGCTGTGGAACCGATGCCAGCGCCACAGCCGTGCCGTCTCCCGTGCCTGCTGAAACAGTCCTGGCCGTACCGCCGCCGGATGAACTGATCGTTATAACGGCTACTGGCGATATCATGATGCACAACACCCAGATCAAGGCAGGTTACAGGCCTGCCGACGGCAGTTATGACTTTTCCAGTTTTTTTGAATATGTTTCACCATTGTTACGCGCATCCGATTTGGTCATCGGTAATCTGGAAACTCCTTTGGCCGGTAAAAAAGCCGGCTACAGCGGTTTCCCAAGGTTTAATTCTCCAGAGGCCCTGGCTGAAAATCTCAAAAGAACTGGCTTTCATGTAGTCACCACGGCCAACAATCACTGCCTGGACAAAGGTGACAGCGGCCTGGCAAGCACACTGGACTTCCTTGACAGGGAAGGGCTTTTACACACAGGCACGGCACGCAGCCAGGAAGAACACAACAAAATACTTGTCGTTGAAAGAAAGGGAATAAAAATTGCTGTACTTGCTTATACATTTGGCACGAACGGCATACTGCCGGATAAGAGCCGGCCTTTTTCCGTAAATTACCTGGAAGCGGAAAAAGTAATACTTGATATAGGCAGGGCTAAAAGCGAAGGAGCACAGCTGGTCATTACCTGCCTGCATTATGGTGTTGAATACCAAACCCACCCCAACGCTGAACAGATAAATCTTGCCGCCGCTTTCCTGGAGGCCGGCGCCGATGTCGTCCTCGGTCACCACCCCCATGTCCTGCAGCCACCGGCTGTTGTGAGAAGCATGCAAACCGGCGAAGAGAAAAACAAGTTCGCCGCCTATTCACTTGGAAACTTCATTTCAGACCAGCGCGGCCTGGAAAGGGAATCAAGCATCATCCTCAACCTGTATTTCGGGATTGACCCGCTTACAAGAAAGCCTTATTTTAAGAAGGCAGCTTACATACCAATTAAAACGCGCCGCTTTCGGCAAAACGGCAGCCTTTGTTTTCAAGTTCTGCCTATCGAGGCGGCCTTAACAAGCATTAAAACCAAGCGCGCATCCGGTTTTACCCGCCGGGACGAAATAGAACTTGAAGGGGCCTGGGCATATGTGACCAATCACCTGAACACGCAAGACCCGTTATTGAGCCTGCAGCCGCTTCCTATCCCCCTGCAAGGGCTGCAGATAATCAGCAAATGGCAGCAATAAAAGAACTCGCCGGCCTAACAGACCTTAAACTATCAATAGAAGCCCCACCACCTGTATAGAGCCTTCCCGGAAACTTACCGGCACCTGCGCTCTCCGGCACGTTTCCATCACGTCGATTCCTGCGGCTTCCATGGACGGCCTGGCTTCGGCAGGTTTATTGCAGCTTTCGGCCCCGAGTTTCGCGCCGCATATCTCGCAGAGTTTACAATTGCCGCCGCCCAAACCCAGGCTTAATGAAAAGCCCATCTCTAACGCCTTTTTCTCCAGGGTGGTAAGTATGCCAAGGATTTCAAGGCTCAACCTTTTAAACGCTTTATCCTTTTCTTTGTTTGAAAGGCCCGCCTCTATTTCCTGCTCCTTTACCACCAGCAAGGCCAGCCTGTATTTTGATGCGCCCGTCTTAAACTCCTCGCTGGTGGGAACAAAAGGAGGACACATGAAATTCTTGCCGTAATGCGAACACAGGTTCTGCCTGCATTTTAAAGTGACCCTCGGGTCAAAGACTACTTCTTCCGCCCAAATAAGTTGTGCCCGCTCGCACCCCAATTTGAGCGCTTCCTCTTGCAGAAGCAAACAGTTTTTTATCTGGTTTTCTACACCAGGCACTATGCTCCCACCTCTTTTTTCAATAATCTTTAACAAAAGTATAACAAATAGTTTTTCAAATACTAAGATATGATTTAGAATACAACTGTATAAAATAACGAGGGGATATCTCATGTTTGCCGGAGCCAGAATTATTAAAACAGGCATAGCCGTTGCCCTAAGCCTGTTTATATGCAATTATTTCAACATTCAGCCGTCACTTTTCGCCGGAGCAGCCACAGTGCTCAACATGCAGCCTTCCTTGGGTTTGAGCCTTTACAACGCCAGGGAACAGCTTCTTGTGCATTTTCTTTCTGTTTCCATCGCCATTCTTCTTGGTTTGACCATTGGTACCAGCCCGCTGAGCATAGGACTTTCTACCATAATAATTATCCAGTTATGCAAGATTTTTAAGTGGCGGGGCGGCATCTCCGCTGGAGTAATGGCCGCTATATTTGTCCTGGCTTCCCCCAATGCGGAGTTTCTTAACCATGCCCTGGTCCGTTCACTGGCCATCTTTGTCGGGGTCAGCGTAGCCTTGGTTGTCAACCTGACCATTGCTCCTCCCCGTTATCGCCAGCCCTTGCAAAAAAAGCTGGTCGAATTAAATATGCTGGTTTCCCAGCATTTTTGCGAAGCCGTGCAGGGTTTTCTCCACCTTTCTTTACCCACGGCGGAAGAGAAAGAAACAATGACCAAAAAAATAGAAAACCTCTTTCGGGAAAGCCAGCACCTTTATGACCTTTATCGATTCGACATCGGACCACATACGGAAAAACAGGAAAACAAGCAAGAGGTAGTAAGCAGGTACTTTAACGAATACCTGGCCTATAACAAGGGCCTCTGGCAAAGAACGCGCGACGTCCTTTTTTTGGCGGAAGAAAGAAAAGAAAGGCGCAAAAAAGCCGGTAATCTTCCTATCAGTCCTGAATTTCAAGAAGTGCTTGATCTTTTATCAAACGCGCTTGATATTTTCGTCAAGAATAATGACGAATTGAAAAACAAGCTTGAAAACCGTCCTTTTGTTCAGGTTGATGAGCCGCGCATCTGGTGCAAAATGGACGACATCTTAAACCGCTGGCACGACAGCTTCCCGTCGGGAAGCTACCGCTTGCACGCCTTAATCGAAGTATCGCTTGTAACCTATAAAATACGGTGGGCTGCAAGGGAAGCTGCCCGGCTGCTCAATGAAGAACTCCCGGCTTATTAATATGCCTGCCGTGTAATAACAGTTCTCGATTTCGTTGACAATCGCCTCTAACCTCAATATAATTGATATGTGAAAATTTGTTGCTGGTGTAGCTCAGCGGCAGAGCAGCTGATTCGTAATCAGCAGGTCTGTAATTGTTGATAAGGTAATATAAACGCAAAAACAGTTTTGATAAAATAAAAGCGAGGGCGGAAGTCCCGCCCTCCCATATATGCTGGTGTGGCTCAAAGGCAGAGCAGCGGTATCGTAAACCGCAGGTTGGAGGTTCGATTCCTCTCACCAGCTCCAATGAAAAAAACGTGTAGTTTCAATGACTGCACGTTTTTTATTGCTCATTTGATTATCCATTAATTAGGGAAATTCGTCTTGTATTGTTCGTTTGAGAGATGTATAATAATGCTGACATACTTCGACAGGAGTTTTTTACCATGGATTATGTTACCCCCAAGGACAAAGCAATTGAATGGGGTCTCACACAGCGCAGAGTTGAAGTGCTCTGCGATAAAGGCCGTATCCCCGGAGCTTATCGCCTCGGTCGTGTTTGGGCTATTCCGAAGGATGCCGAGAAACCGATAGATGGAAGAACAAAAGCGGCGAAATTGAATCAGAAATGAGAATATTTTATAGTTTTTATAGCGCGTTATATTATAAGTCCGTTTTATTGAATAGCAAGTACTTTAAAATGGATGCAATGCGATATAGGAGGTTTGGAGATGGGCTATCAGTCGATACAGCTAAATATGACCCCAGAACTTTTTGACCGTAGTATTAAAGCCTCACCAAAGGATGCTGTAAAAGAACTTATTTGGAATTCTTGCGATGCCGATGCAAAAAATATAGAGGTATCTTTTGAAATTGATAACTTTATCGGAGTAGATAATGTTACTGCCGTTACTGTTAAGGATGATGGGACAGGTATTCCCTTTGAGCGAATTCAGGATATTTTCGGCCGATATGGTAGTTCGGATAAAACATACTGTCATAAAAGCCCTAATGGTCGCGTGTATCACGGAAAGCTCGGGCAAGGCAGATATAAGTGTTTTGCAATCGGCACTTTCTTAAAATGGAAAACTGTATATCAAGCAGTTGATTCTAAAAAATATAGTTATGAAATCAACATTAATTCTGGGTCAAGATTAAGTGTCGATTACAGTGAGAAACCAGAGCTTGTTGGTAATGATGTAAGCACGGGAACAGTTGCGACTATAACTGGAATTCTCGAAGATAACATAGGTACTATTTCAAAACTGGCTGATAATCAAATTATGATCCCAGATATCTTGTCCACTTTTGCTCCTTACCTTCTTGCTTATAATGATATTTCCCTTACATATAACGACATAAAGATCGACCCTGAACATTTGATAAAGAAGCGCGATGAACGTGACTTCGTGTATGAATATGGAGAAAAAGTAAAAGAAAGCGTTTCAGCTAAGGCCGTGGCAATACGCTGGATAGAATCCTACTTTAGTAAGCTCTATATATGTGGTGAATCCGGCGTGGTATTTGATGAGCGGGATTATACTACGTTACAAAAGAATGACACGTCAATTTATTTGTTGAGCAGCTATTATGAAAAGATGCACCAGGAGAACACCCTAGCTTTTGGGAAGGCAGATCCTGTATATGATTACTTTGTCAACGAAGCACGAAAATTTGCAAGGGAGTTCACACAAGACCAAGAAGTAGATGATGCTACTGCGGAAATCATTAGAATTAAGGAAGAAGGGATTTATCCATATCCATCTGAACCGTCGGATGAGATGGCAAAGGTTGAGCAAAGGGTATTCGATGTATTTGCAGTTGAGATAAATCGTGCTGTCCCTCAGTTAAGAACATCGAATAAGCAAACGAAAAAACTTACCTATCGGCTTATCAAAGAAGCAATCAACACAAATCCATCCAGTATCCAAACCATCCTCACAGAAGTTTTCAATTTGTCGCAGCAACAGCAAGATGATCTGGCAGAATTGTTGAAGCATACGACGCTTACGGCAATAATCGATACGGCAAAAACGGTTGCTGACAGACTGACGTTCATCTATATGCTTGAACAGTTGGTTTATAACGACTCGATCGGAAAACCCATCAAAGAGCGAACGCAGTTTCATAAAATTCTTCTCAAAGAACTATGGATATTCGGAGAAAAGTATTATCTAGGGACATCCGATTTCTCTTTGAAAAACTTACTCAAGGCGCATATACAATGTTTGGGCAGGGATGACCTTATTCCCGAAATTCCGCCTGAAGCAACTGAGGATTTAACGCGGATCCCTGATATTTGCTTGTTTCAGCAGTCTTGTCCTGATTATGAACGCTATGAACATTTAGTTATTGAACTAAAACGTCCCACCTTAACTCTTACACTTAAGGAGCTTGATCAGAAAAACAAATTCAGATACGAGTTTTTGAGGAAGAAGCTTAATTATGAAGTGAGCAATGATCCCAATTTTACGATGGATTATTTGCTATCAAAGCACGCAGAACTATTCCCAAAAGCGGATAAGGAGGCAAAATAACTATGGCACGTCCAAGAAAAAAGCAGCTCAGCGACGCCGATATAGCGAAGATGCGCGATATTGAGACTTATGAACACTCGGATAAGAAACGCACTAATAATCCGCCTGTGGGCATGGCGCAATACGACAAGGTGCAGGAAACGAAAAAGACCTATCAGTTTGACCCGCATCTTGACCCGACGCTGCAATGGGCGGGCAAGGCCGAGGGCATGAGTTTTGACGTGCCGACTTCCTCTATACATATCCATGAGTCCATCAAGCCGCACAAGATTATCCGTGCGGTGCAGGCCATTGGCGACGATTATGAGGATAAGCAGATAAGTCTATTTGAAACGCCGGTTGAGAGGATGCGCCGCCGCAGGGATGCTATCGAATTCTATCAACACGGCGTCAACTGGACAAACCGACTCATTGCCGGCGACAGCCTTGTAATCATGAACTCCCTGCTGGAAAAAGAGGGTATGGCCGGGCAGGTGCAGATGGTCTACATCGACCCGCCTTACGGTATCAAGTACGGCTCCAATTTTCAGCCGTTTGTGGACAAGCGCGACGTTAAGGATAAAAAGGATGAGGACTTAACCCAAGAACCTGAAATGATTAAAGCCTTTCGGGATACCTGGGAGTTGGGCATCCATTCTTATCTGACCTACCTGCGCAACCGTCTATTGCTGGCAAGAGAACTGCTGTCTGATAGCGGAAGTGTGTTTGTACAGATAAGCGATGAGAACGTTCATTTGGTTAGAAATCTTTGCGATGAAGTCTTTGGAGCAGAAAATTTTATTAGCATCATCATATATAAAAAAGGTGGCACAGCTACAGCTTCGCAACTTAGCAATATTGCTGACTTCATCATTTGGTACGGCAAGGACAAAAAGCAAATTAAGTATCATCAATTATTTGAAGCCAAAGTTGTTGGTGAAGGAGAGTCAACAGGTGAAAGGTACGACCAGCTGGAATCTCCTGATGGCACAATTCGTAGACCGATGACGCAAGAAGAAAAGAAGAATCCGTCACTGATTCCAAATGGCTGGAAAGCATATAAGCTGTCTAATCCATGTTCACAACATGATAATCCGAATCATCGCACAACGCCACTGATTTTTGAAGGTAAAGAATACTATCCTCCAAATGATAGACAGTGGTCAGTCCCAATAGATAAGATGTACAATTTAATTAAGGCAAATAGGATCGTCTCAACTGGAAAGAATCTTGCATATGTCATGTACATTGACGACTATCCTGTTATGCCTATCAATAATATCTGGGTGGATTTCTTATTAAGGACCGCTCGGATATATGTTGTACAGACATCCGAAAAAGTAATTGAGCGTTGTCTTTTGATGTCAACTGACCCAGGTGATCTTGTGCTTGACATTACCTGCGGCAGCGGAACAACAGCCTACGTTGCCGAACAATGGGGCCGACGCTGGATTACCTGCGATACATCTCGTGTTTCCTTAGCAATAGCCAAAAAGCGTCTTATGACGGCAGTTTATGACTACTATAAGCTGGCACATCCAGAACAAGGCGTTGGCAGCGGCTTTGTCTACAAAACCGTGCCTCACATAATGCTAAAGAGTATTGCCAACAACGAGCCTCCTGCACAGGAAACCCTGTATGACCAGCCGGAAGTGGATAAAACCAAAATCCGCATCACCGGTCCGTTCACTGTGGAGGCCCTGCCCGCGCCGGTTGTCAAGCCGTTGGACGATGCGGCGGAGCCGGAGGCAGACTTTGGAGCCAAACAGACCGACTGGCGTGAGGAGCTCCGCGCTACAGGCATTCTTGCCCGCAACGGCGCGAAAATAGAGTTCTCCCGAGTCGAGCCGCTTGCCGGGACCAAATTCCTGCAGGCCGAAGCTGAAACAAAAGAAGATACGCCGCGCCGCGCTGTCATCTGCTTCGCCGGTGAGACAAAGCCGATGGATTCCCGCATGGTGGCGCTGGCACTTGACGAGGCACAGGATTTACGGCCAAGTCCCAAGCTCATCATTTTTGCCGCTTTTCAGTTCGATCCGGAGGCGGCTAAAGACATCGACGATACCAACTGGCCCGGGATGACACTGCTGAAGGTACAGATGAACACCGATCTGATGACCGAAGACCTCAAGAAAAAGCGTTCCTCCAACCAGAGCTTCTGGCTGGTGGGCCAGCCTGATGTTGAACTCATCGAAATCGACAGAGGCAAGGACAAAGGAAAATATAAGGTCAGGGTTAACGGCTTTGATTATTACGATGTAAAGAAAGGCACGGTGGAATCCGGCAATTCCGACCGCATTGCCATGTGGATGCTGGACACTAATTACGATGGCATGTGTGTTGAACCAATGCAGGTGTTTTTCCCGATGGGGGGCAAAAAAGATGGGTGGAACAAGCTGGCTAAGACACTGCGGGCCGAAATCGATCAGGAGCTCATCGAGCAATATGCCGGTAACGAGTCCCTGCCGTTCAAGGTTGAATTCAATACACAGATCGCAGTCAAGATTATCGACGACAGGGGCATTGAAAGCCTTAAGGTAATAAAGGTAGGTGACCGCTGATGGCAGGTATCGACCAACTTATTATCAATTCGGCTTTCAGGGAGCCGGAAAGCCACTGGAAATATGACTTAAACACACAGTCCTTTATACGTGAGCCCGGCCGCCGCCCTGCCGGATATTTCATCGCCGGACAGGGCAGCAACCAATACAATGACATCGGGCAGTTCGTCGAGCTGCCATTGGTGAACACAATTCGCCCGCGCGTAAAAGCATGGCGCGAGGCGGGGTATCCCGGCGTAACCGGAGTGACAAAAAAACTGCTGGAGCATTGGAATGACAGAGACGCACGTCAATATCAGTTTTTCTTTTGCCAGCAGGATGCGATCGAAACGCTGATCTGGTTAACAGAAGCACCCGACGCAAATAAAGTGGGGATTGATATACCAGGTGACGGTGGGTCATTTCGCCGTATCTGTACCAAGCTCTGTACCGGTGGTGGCAAGACCACCGTCATGGCGATGCTCATCGCCTGGCAGGTCTGCAACAAAGTTACCTATCCGCAGGACAAGCGTTTTTCTAAAAACGTTTTCATCGTCGCACCCGGCCTTACGGTCAGGAGACGTCTGGAGGTGCTGCAGACCGGCGGCGACGACAATTATTACACGCAGTTCAGCGTTGTGCCTGTCGGGCTCATGGACAAGCTCCGTCAGGGCAAGGTTATCATAAACAACTGGCAGGCGCTGGCGTGGGACAGTGAAGAAAAATTGGCAAAGAAAAAAGGCGTTGATAAGCGTGGTGCAAAGAGCGACGAGGCATATACCAGAGAAGTGTTGGGCGATATGGCCGGTGCGAGCAATATCCTTGTTATTAATGACGAGGCACACCATGCGTGGAGGAAAAACCCCGAAATCAAAGTAAAGCTTTCTAAAGAAGAAAAGGAAATGGAGCAGGAGGCCACTGTGTGGATCGGAGGTCTTGACCGCATCCAAAAAACACGCGGTATCCTTACTTGCTATGATTTTTCGGCGACGCCCTTTGCGCCGTCAGGCAAAAGAAATGATGAAGAAGCTTTATTCGGCTGGATCGTCAGCGACTTTGGGCTCAACGACGGTATCGAATCCGGACTTGTCAAAACACCACGAGTCGTTGTTCGCGATGACGGCATGCCGGATGCGGAAAGCTTCCGATCCAAGCTATATCATATTTACGCAGATGATACCGTTAAAGAGGACATCAATCGAAAGGCACAGGAGGAAGAACCGTTGCCCGACTTGATTAATCAGGCGTACTATTTACTGGGCAAGGACTGGCTGGAAATCTACAAATCATGGAAAGAGCAAGGCTCCGTCGTGCCTCCGGTCATGATCACTGTCGCAAATCGCACAGAGACGGCGGCGCGTATCAAGTATGCTTTCGACCACAAACGGATTCCGGTTGATGAACTCTGTGTGCCGGAATATACAATTCATATTGACTCAAAAGTCCTTGACGCAGTCGATGCGGCGGATGAAGCACCCCAAGCGGAGCAGATTGATGAAAGCAGCGATGAAGAAGAAGGCGGCACCGAAAAAACTTATAGCAAGAAAGACGCAGCCGCCATTCTTCGCGAAACGGTTGACACTGTCGGCAAGCGTGGAAAACGCGGTGAGCAAATCAGGAATGTTATCTCTGTCGGTATGCTAACCGAGGGATGGGATGCAAAAACCGTTACTCATATTCTCGGCCTGCGGGCCTTTTCCAGCCAGCTGCTCTGTGAGCAAGTGGTCGGACGCGGCCTGCGTCGGACATCTTATGACCTGGCCGAAGGAAGCGATATGTTTACACCGGAATATGTTAACATCTTCGGTATTCCGTTCTCGTTTTTACCGCATGAGTCTGGAGAGGACGGTAAAGCTCCGACCACACCTCCAAAGACGCAGATAGAGGCCCTAAAAGAAAAAGTCGCATATCAGATCAGTTGGCCGAACATCGTTCGCATTGACCGGGTATGGAAGCCGAAACTGTCACTGGACATCGATAAGATTGACACGCTCGTAATAGAGGCGCAAGATACTCGGCTTCGCGCTGATCTAGCCCCTATCATCGACGGTAAGACCGATCTGATGAAGTGTACGGAAATCGACTTGCAGAAGCTCGATTCAGGACTTCGTATGCAGCAGATAATATTTGAAACCGCAGGACAGGTCTATGACCTTCTGAAGTCCTCATGGCAAGCTGAAGGAACAAAGTTTGCCTTGCTCGGTCAGGCAATCCGACTCGTTGAGGATTACCTGAATTCCGGAGTAATTGTGATTAATCCGCCGCTGTTCAACACAGACCCGGTGCGCCAGCGGATTATTTACATGATGAACATGAACAAGATAGTCCAACACCTTTGGGGATTCATCAAGCTGGAGCAGACGGAAAAGCTCATACCGGTATTCGATCAGAGCCGTAAAGTACGCAGCACCGGTGACATGATCACATGGTATACAAGCAAGCCATGTTTCATTACACAGCACTCTCATATTAGCCACTGTGTGTTCGACAGCACATGGGAAGCCTCGGAAAGCTATGTGCTGGAGAAGAACCCTGATGTTATGGCGTGGGCAAAGAACGACCACCTTGGATTTGAGATTATTTATGTTTTCGATGGCGTTGTCCGCAAATATGTTCCCGATTTCCTGATTAGGCTTTCCAACGGCAAGACGCTTGTACTGGAAACAAAGGGGCAGGATACCCGCCAAAATCGGGAAAAACGAAAAGCATTGGCTGAGTGGGTTGAGGCTGTGAACGGTCTTGGCGATTATGGTGAGTGGTGCTGGGATGTCTCATTCAATATTGCAGATGTGGATGGAATTATTAAGAAACATTTGAATTCGTAATAGCTATTCGACTTGAGGTATGATAATGTATGTTGCTGATAGGAGGCGGCACATATGGATTACATACCGAAAACACTGGTATCGCAAATTACAAAGCAACTTAATAGTTTCAAGGACGGGCATCCGGCTGTTGACCATAAGGTTAGGCCGGATGCCCGCTCGGCATTTAATAGGAAGTGAAGCGTAATGAAAAGATATATTACTATTACCTGCATTACCATTACCGCCTATGTCGCAATGTATGCCGCCGTGTGGCCTCAAAACTCCGAGAATGAGGTAATACCCGTCAAACAGGAAAAACCCGTTATAAGCGCCGACGTGGCAGCAACGCAGGAAGAACTGATGCAAATCATTTTCTCTGCCGATACGCAATCACCCGGACCGACGGAAACCGAAGAATCAACAACAGAGAAAGAACAAGCGTCATCACCGCCTGATGAGGCCATACTGGAACCCGAAGCAACCGGTACACCAGAACCGACGTCAACGCCCTCATCGGCTCCCAAACCGACATCCTCATCCGCGCCGCCCTCATCTGACCCCAAGCCGGGGACAATAGCTGTTATCGACGGTAATCGATGTATGTGGATTCCAGGCTTCGGCTGGGTCAAGGATGAGGGAAGCGGTGCACAAGGAACAATAGTTGGCAGTCCCGGAGATGAGCTTACCGGCAATAAGGTTGGACAGATGGGCGGCGGCACTATCGTAGACGGCAAAGGCGACATCAACAAGATGGTTGGTATCATGGGAGAAGATGACACTCTTCCCTCCGAAAAATTCACTCCTGCACCTGGATCGAAAGCCGTCATCGATGGTAAGCCAAGCGTATGGATTCCCGGCTTCGGCTGGATAGAGGACAACGGCGGAGGAAACGTCGGCACCGTTGCCGAGGATATGTACGAGAACGGCCATAAAATCGGGATAATGGATTAAAACAGAAAAAAAACACAGCGGCCTGCCGGAATGTTCCGCAGGCCACTGTACTCACATTTATCACCTTTTTGTACTATCATCAATTAATAGTAAAACGCCTCATCCAACAACAACTGAAATACTTGCTTAGACGTTTCCCTGTCCCGGTAGGTCAGCGAGTACAGTAATTGGTTGGTTATCCCCTGAAGAAAAATATCCATTGCTTTAACAATCAGGAACCGCTGGCAAAACAGCAGGTTTAAATGCTCCATTTCATTTTCCCCGCCGAGAGCTTCACAGATTTCGTTGTAGAGGTTATTCAGGTCTACGATATCAAGGAAAGCCCTGATGTCGGCAACAAGATCTGTATAATACTGCTCGTATGCAGACTCCAGATAACTGCTCGAAAGCATCACATCATATAGAGACAGCTTGGTAAAACTCTCCTGATACTTTAAGGGATGAGCATCAATAAATGTCCTGACCTGTTCGTAAAACGGATGATCGTTGCTTTTTGTATCACCTCTGAGTATTTCTGCACACAGGCTGTTTAAGGTACTTTCAGTTTCGAAGCCTTCGGAAGCAGCTTCATATGCCAGTATCCCGTTTGTCGCCTCAAATAAGTACGAGAGGTATTTGTCCAGCAGATACCCCTGCTTCTCAAGCCTTATACGTATTTCAGTCGCCTGTTTAAAAAATTCCTTAAATGATCGCTTTAACTCATCCACGGATGCACTGCCAAGAATACCGGATTCGTTTTCAAAAATGTTCATTTTCTCCCGACCTTTCAAATGTAGTCGGAAGGTTCCCGAGGGCAAGGTATGCCCTCTACAAAAAAGCGTACACAAAGGCGGACGGCATCGCTGCCAGGACCCCTTGCATACGCCGAAAACTTTGAATTGTGGAACACCATGAAAAGTGTTAGAATAATCACGTCATAGTGCCGTTTACGGTTGCGCGGGGTGGCTGCTTCACCTTTCGCAGGGCTGGTGTGTCGGAATCGCACCAGCCTGCTATGACGTTTTTTCGTCTGGGAAACTCCCGTAGTTCTAATACAGCTCTGATTGGAGAAAATGTCAAGTTAATATTGAAGTTTATTGCACGTTACTCTCTAGTCCCATTTTCACAGTCTCCAGCATCTCCTATTCTTATGGGCGTATACTTCGGGCTTGTCGACGGAAGATTGGCAAGCTCTTTACTTTATTTCCAAACAGTTCGGTGCCCATCTCGCATGGGGGTGGTCAATCCGTCGCCATCTGAAAAACACGATCCCGTGCCGGAAACGAAAGCCGTCGGTGACGGCAAGCGGTGTGTAGATTCACGGCTTCGTCTGGATCAAGGACAACGGTGGAGGGAACTTTAGCAGTATCGTCGAGGACATGTACGAAAACGGCCTCAAGATTCGAATTATCGATTTATACCGTTTCACATTGAAAGACCTACATTAACCCGGTAGGTCTTTTTTATGCATTTTGCTGAAAATGCAGAAATAGCAAAAACTTTTCCGTGCAGATAGCCTTCTCAACGTGGAAATTAATAGAGGGAATTTTTAATTTTACTCCGCTCAATCCCTCGATATTTTCCTTAAAGAAGTGAGGAAAAATTTTTGACAACTGAATAACCGCGCCCGGAGTGGATACTTTCAGGCGAAGCATGCCAGGACCCTGCAAATGCAGGCGAGCGTGCCAATGAAATGAGAACGCCGTGTTGGTCACGCAAGGCCGCAGGGCAGAAACCTGGCCGGGAGCGCGGTGCAAATCTCTTTACGAACGGAGGTGAATCATGCAGAAAAAGAAAAACAGGCTTATCCGGATGAGCGACATTCCGTCAGAGCAGGTGCGGTGGCTGTGGTATCCGTACATTCCTTACGGTAAAGTCACCATCATTCAGGGCGATCCCGGAGAGGGAAAAACATCTTTTGTTCTGGCGATGATCGCGCTGCTGACCAATGGCGAACCGCTACCGGAGGAAGAAGCTGCAAGTCCTCCCATCAACGTCATCTACCAGTCGGCTGAGGACGGGCTGGCGGACACCATCAAACCCCGGCTGGAACGATCGGGTGCGGACTGTTCCCGAGTGCTTGTGATTGATGAAGCGGACAAAGAGTTAACGCTGTGCGATGAAAGACTGGAGCAGTCTGTTCAGGAAACCGGCGCGCGTCTGATTGTGCTTGATCCGCTGCAGGCCTATCTCGGTTGTGATGTGGACATGTACCGTGCCAACGAGGTGCGTCCGGTAATTAAACGTCTGTGTTCCATGGCAGACCGCACCGGCTGCGCTGTCATCCTCATCGGCCACATGAATAAGGCGCAGGGATTGAAAGCTTCCTACCGTGGTTTGGGCTCCATTGATTTCAGGGCGGCGGCAAGGAGCGTGCTTCTGGTCGGGAGACTGAAAGATAACCCAGGTATCCGGATCGCTGCCCACGATAAAAGCAGCCTGGCTCCTGAGGGAAAATCCATCGCGTTTTCTCTGGATGCGGAGAACGGTTTTCAGTGGAAAGGATACTGCGACGCCACGGTGGACGAAGTTCTTTCCGGAACCGGCTCCGTAAAGACCAAGACGATGCTGATGGAGGACGAACTGAAAAAGTTGCTGACCGATCCCGTCTCTGTTGAAGAAGTATTCCGGAGGGCGGCAGAGCTGGGTATTTCGGAGCGCACCGTCAACATTGCAAAGAAAAATATCGGCGCTCGGTCTGTGAAGCTGGGGAGCCAATGGTACTGGCAGATTCCTGATTCAAGGATGTAAGGGTGCAATGTCTTATATGCTTTGCATCCTTGCAACCTTCCCGAAGCTTTGCGGAGCGAAGTGTAACCAAGTGGGCTAACTTTGAGGCATGGCGGGGGCCGACATCAGCAAAAGTATACCATGTTGGCTAACTTTCACGCAGTTTGCGGCAGGCGGAACTTGCACCAACATGGCTCACTTTTGGGCTTTCAAAATCCGGACAAGCGATACTTAAACCAACTTGGCTCACTATTTACGAGGTACGAAGTATGAACACCGGCAGGCAACAGCCCGTATTCACCGCCTGTTCGCCTCTGTACCGCCTTTTCCCGGCAGGATGATACCATACACCCGCAGGCAGGACAATGCCATTGTCGGGGCTTTGTGAAGGAATGGCGGCGCAAACAACCGTTACCTTTATTCAGCCTATTTCAGGAGGTGAACCATACGGTCGAAAATGAGGCAGGTTAAAGGAGCGGGGTCGCAGAGCGCCCCCACTCTGGCGAACATCGCCCCGCAATGCGGGTCGGATGGCATTTTTCTTCGGGGTCAGAAATTGCCCCTTGGGGTCGGCTTCGGGGTCGCGCAACGAAAAAATGCCGCATTTACCGCAGAAAAAGGAAGTCCAGAGCGGGGTCATAGCCGGAGTCACGCAATGATGGAGGCATTTGAAAATTATGATAAGGAGGATCATTATGCCGTTTTTATTCAAGGGAGATTTCAGAGTCAACAGCACAATTATACACGGGGTACAGTATGTAACCTTCAGCTTTTTCGATGGGGATAAGCTGATATTCGATAAGGTCGGGGACATTATCGAACAGACCTTTAGGGCAACTCAGGCTGACACAGTTCCGAATGAAAATATATCGAAAAATAGTATAGCTATTGAAAAGGATTGATGGTATTGTGTGTTGCTGAAAGAGAGGTGTTATATATGGCAACAGAAAAAGCGGCAATTTACTGCCGGCTCAGCCAGGATGACGGTCAGACCGGAGAGAGCGGCAGCATTCAAACTCAAAAAACGCTGCTCACACAGTACTGCAGTGACCATCGCATAACCATCGGTGGTTATTATTGTGATGACGGCTGGTCGGGAACAAACTTTGACCGCCCGGATTTTCAGCGCATGATTGGCGACATTGAGGCCGGGATGATCAACACGGTCATAGTCAAAGACCTGTCCCGCTTCGGCAGAGAATACGCCCAGATGGGTCTATACATCGAGCATTACTTCGAGGAAAAGGGCGTCCGGTTTATTTCGGTGACGGAGAATATAGATACAAAAAGCGGTGTTGATAATCTCATGCTGCCCTTCACCAACGTCATCAACTCATACTATGCAAGGCAGGCGTCCACAAAGACCAAGGCGGCGCACAGAGCGCGGGCGAAAGCGGGGATGTACCTCGGTGGTCACGCTCCGTTCGGGTATCTGAAAGACCCGAATGATCGACACCACCTTATTATCGACCCTACTGCCGCCGACATAGTGAGGGAGATTTTCCAGTTGTTCGCTGATGGTATCGGCTATGTACGCATGACGAAAATCCTAAGAGAGCGGAAAATTCTGAACCCAATAGCGTACTTCAATCAGAACAATCCCGATTACTACAAAAGCGATTACTGGCGTAAACCGTTTGACTGGCATGCCACATCCGTGCGGGCTATACTCTCCAACCGCGCATACATAGGACAGGTTGTATTCGGAAAAACAAAGACGAAGGGCTTCTTTGACAAGACCCGAATTCCGTCGCCGGAGGAGGATTGGATTGTAGTCGAAAACGCACATGAGCCAATCATCTCACAGGAGCTTTGGGACACAGTGCAGCAGTTGATGAAGAGCCGCAGACGTGAAAACAGCAGCGGAGAGGTACAGATGTTCGCGGGGCTGGTCAAGTGTTCCAAATGCGGTTCATCGCTTAACGTCAGCTTCGATAAGAAGAAAGGCAAGTATACCGGATTTTCCTGTTGGGTCTACAAGAACTATGGCAAGGAGCGATGCACATCTCACGCCATCGGCTGGAAAACCATGAATCAGCTTGTGCTGGAGGACATCCGCCGTAATGCGAAGGCAGCGAAGCTGGCGACGCAAAAATACAAGGATATGCTCATCACCGCCAAGACCGAGAAGAAAAAGCAGGAAACCGAAAAATGCAAGCGCGAGCTCAAAACCGTAGAAAAGAGAATCGCAGAACTGGACAAAATACTGAACAAGCTCTACGAGGATTTGGCACTCGGAAAGCTTCCTGAGGAACGATATCAGGTCATGTACAAACGCTACCCTGAAAACCATAGACCGTAAAAAGGCAACACAAAAACAAGACTGCGGAAAATAATTTTTCGCAGCCTCTGACAGGCAGTGACAA